>JARYMK010000030.1 GCA_029907165.1 Anaerolineae bacterium | reverse complement strand
AACGATGGCGAGGACGTGCTGCGCTTCATCTGTGTCATCCCGCACGTGCGCCCAGGGGCGAAATGACGACGATCCTGCTGCTAACGGGGCAGATCGGGAGCGGCAAGAGCACCGTGGCCGCCCGCGTGGTGGCGCTGGCGAAGGAGCGCGGCCTGCGGTGCGACGGCCTGCTCTGCCCGGCCCGCCTGGACGAGAGCGGCCGCAAGGTCGGGATAGACGGCCTGCGGGTGGGCACGGGGGAGCGCCGCCCGCTGGCCGACCGCGACCTCTCGCAGCCGGGCCTGCGGTGCGGCATCTGGCGGTTTGAGCCCGGGGCGATGGAGTGGATGCTAGCCACGCTGATGGACGCCATCCAGCAGCGGCCCGACGTCCTGGTGGTGGACGAGATCGGGCCGATGGAACTCCTGGAGAACCGCGGGCTAGCCCCTGTCATCCCCGAACTGAAAGCGGGGAAAGTGCCACTGGCCATCGTCCTGGTGAGGCAGGGTTTTCTTGCCGCCCTCATGGAGCGGTTGGCGGGGTGCAACCTCAAGGTGTACGAGGCAGCGCCTGTGAGCCGCGATGCCCTGCCGGACGAAATCGCGCGGGAGCACCTGTCGCGCTAACCCCACGCGCTCGACACGTGCCGCTGGATGAACCGGCCCTGCCCTGCGCGGCCGACAAACTCGCCGTCACGGACGATGACCTGCCCCCGCAGGAGCGTGGTCTCCGGATAGCCGAGGAGTTCAAACCCCTCATACGGCGTGTAGTCCACGTTCTGGTGCAGGGTGGTGTGATGGAGCACGACGCGCCGATTGGGGTTGAAGATGACCAGGTCGGCGTCGGCGCCCTCGGCGATGCGGCCCTTGCGGGGGGCCAGGCCGAACAGCCGCGCCGGTTCTTCGCAGCACACCCGCACCCACTGCGCGAGTGTCAGCCGCTCGGCGCGCACGCCGAACGTGTACAGGAGCGGCAGGCGGGTCTCCACGCCCGGCGCGCCACCGGGAATCTGGTTGAACGCGGCGCGGCCCTTGTCCTTCTGCCCCTCATAGAAGAACGGGCAGTGGTCTGTGGCCACCACCTGCAAGTCGCCGGACGCCAGCGCGTCCCACAATCTGGCGCCGTCCGCCTCCTCGCGCAGCGGCGGCGACATGACGAACTTGGCTCCCTCAAACCCAGGCCGCTCGTATTCCCTGCGGGTCAGCAGCAGGTACTGCGGACACGTTTCGCCGTAGGCGGGCTGGCCCTTCGCCCGCGCCGCGCGCACGGCTCCCAGCGCCTCGGCGCAGGAGACGTGGACGATGTACATGGGCAAGCCCACCACCCGTGCCAGCGCCAATACCCGCGCCGTCGCCTCGCCCTCCATGAAGTCGGGACGGGTCAGGGGATGGTAGCGCGGGGCCGTCTTGCCCTCGCGCAGGAACTTTTCCGTCAGGTACTGGATGGCGTCGTGGTTCTCGGCGTGGACGATGGGCAGGCCGCGGTGTTTCTGGAGCGCGGCCAGGGCGCGGAGCATGGCCCCGTCGCTCAGGCGCAGGCCCTCGTAGGCCATGTACAATTTGAACGTCGTGCACCCCGCGTCCATGACGGCGGGAATCTCCGCCAGCCGCAGGGGATCGTCAGAGTTCAGCGTCATGTGCAGGCCGTAGTCCACGGCGACGCGGCCATCGGCCTCGGCGCGGCGCTGATGCAGCGCGTCCATCAGCGATTGCAGGCCCTTCGGCTCCACAAAGTCAATGATGGTTGTGGTGCCGCCACAGGCCGCCGCCACCGTGCCCGTGTAGAAGTCGTCGCTGGAGACCACCTCGCCCACAGGCATCTGCATGTGCACGTGGACGTCAATGGCGCCCGAGAGCACGTACTTGCCCGCGGCGTCCAACACGTTCGGGGCCGTCAGCCCCTCGCCGATGGCGGCGATTCGCTCGCCTTCTACCCCGATGTCGGCCTTGAACGGCCCGTCGGGGGTGATGAGTGTGCCGTTCTTGATGACGATGTCCATCGTGGCATTCTCCCTGCCAGTCGCGGCATTGGTGTTTTGCTTCCGTCGGCGACGCACCTCCTAACCTAGTGCGTGTCCTGGAATTGTGGAAATGGCTATTGACAAAAACGCATTTCTGTCGTATAATTATTTGTAGAAAGGCGCCACTGGTTACCGAACCCCGTACCCAGTGTACGGTGAGTTGCCCTTAGGGCAAGGTTAGGAGCCAGGGCGCTTTCTCTGTTGGAGAGCGAGTGAAGCGGCTGACGGCCGCCACTGCCAGATGTTGAACTTGGGTGCACTTCGCGGAGTCCCCTGACTCAGGGAGACTCCGCCCAAGCGTTGCTCAATGTGCCCGATCAAGTCCAATTTGGCACGGCTCTCCGCATGCCTGTTCCAAGCGCAACCCACTGCGCCCAGAAGGACGTCCGCCATCTGGATCAGATCCTCGTCTTTGGAGTTGCGAGCCTCAACTGCCCGCACCGGTGCTGCATCCGGAATGCCTTGTTGCTTGGCCCACCACCGGTTTGTGCAGATTTTGAGAACGTCCAGTCTGTACGCACGCCGGTTTCGCCGGGCATCGGTGAAGACCAGATACCGATAGCCCGGAGCCAGTTTGCGGCTGATCAGTTGGAAGTAGAATTTGTAGAACCCCAGTTCATCGTCTCCCCGCGAGAAAATCTTGTAATCCAGCAGGGTAACGTCAATGACGATGCAATGAAAGGCGGCATCGCAGTGTTTCACGAACAGGTCCACCAGATCTTGATACGCCGAGAGCTTGGCGCGGGAGACCTTCTTCCACTTGAGTTCGGCTGTCATGCGGTAGCTGGTCCGCAGTTGGGCGATATCTTGTCGCAAGGCAGGCTCCGCGAGTGCGGGAACCCATAGCCCGCCGATCAGCATGTATCGTTCTTCTTTCAGCCGGCTCTCATCGGCGTAAATGTCGATGTACGGGGTCATGCTTGCCCGCTACGATGGCGATGTCCTCTCCTCCCCGGCCTCCGCGACGGTGCAGCGCAAGGGCTCCGTTCTCACGCGGGGCTCAGCAGCAGAGGCGCCCCTCACGCCTCAAAGCGATACCCGACACCGTACACGGTAACGATGTGGCGCGGCTGCGAGGGCGTCTCTTCTATCTTCTGCCGCAGGTTCTTGATGTGCACGTCTATGGTGCGCTCGTACCCCTCATAGGCGTACCCCTGCACCTTGTCCAACAGTTGCATGCGGGTGAAAACGCGCCCAGGGTTCTGGGCCAGGACGGCCAGCAGGTCAAACTCGGTGGGGGTCAGGTCCACCCGCTTGCCCCGAACCTCTACCGTGCGGCTGGCTAGGTCCAGGCGCATGCCGCCCGCCTCCACGATTTCGGGCGGGGCCTCGCCGCCCTCGGCGCGCCGCAGCACGGCCCGCACGCGCGCCACCAGTTCGCGCGGGCTGAATGGCTTGGTAACGTAATCGTCGGCCCCAAGTTCCAGCCCGATGAGTTTGTCGGTCTCTTCCACGCGAGCCGTCAGCATGATAATGGGCACGTCGGACTCCTTGCGCAGCGTGCGGCATGCGTCTATCCCGCTCAACTTGGGCAGCATCCAGTCCAGGATGACCAGTGCGGGCTTCTCGTGGCGGAACACCGTCAGCGCCTCCTGGCCGTCGGCAGCCGTTACCACCGAGAAGCCTGCGTCCTCCAGGTAGGCGCGGACGACCTTCACGATTTCGCGCTCGTCGTCCACCACCAGGATTTTCTTCGTCATGTCCTGTCCTCTCCCGAACCGCGAATGTGGGCGCAACAGCGATTCGTCTGCTTCGCTCAGGATGGCCCATCCAGGGGCCTGCCCAGGCCCGCAGCACCGAGCCCTTCGGCCAGAGTATAGCCGCAGGAGTGGGCGCAGGTCAAACGCCGAGTCGGGTCCCAGGGTTGTTGGTTGCAGTAGTCATTCTGAGCGACGCAGCCGCGAAGAAACTCGCCAACCGAGATGATGAGCGAAGCGGAGCACGAAAGTGGGAACCGCCACTGCACGCGAACAAACGCGAAGGTACTATCCAAACTCTCTTCGCGTATTTCGTGGCCTTTCGTCATCCGGCCGCCCCGCGCGCCCCGTGCCCGCGGCACTTGCGGGGTGCTCCTGCTGGCGTTATACTGCGTGCGGAGGCGAGTATGCGAACACTGTGGCTGAAAATCGTGGGCGTGATGGCGGTGGTCCTGATCCTGGCGCTGGGCGTGGTGGGCTACGCCTACAATCGCGCGGCGACCGCCGGCCTGGGCGTGTACGTCAGCAGGGGTGGGCAGCGCTGGGCGCAGGCGCTGGCCCCGCAGTTGGAGGACTACTACGCCCGCGTGGGGTCGTGGGACGGCGTCGCCGCGTTCCTGGGTTCCTACGCCACGCCTGGGGCGGGCAGGGGCCATGGCGCTATGGCTGGCGCGGGCGGTGGCCTGCCGTCTGGACAGCGGGTCATTGTGGCAGACGCGCAGGGCCGCGTGGTGGCTGACTCGTTCGGCGAACTTGTGGGGCACGCGCTAGCCGAGGATGACCTGCGACAGGGCGCGGCTCTGTTGGTGAAAGGCGCGCGCGTGGGCACGCTTGTGGTGGCGGCACCGATGCTGAACCAAGGGCCCGAAGCCGAGTTCTTGGCCACTGTTCGGAACGGCATTGTTGTGGGCGGGTTGCTGGCGGGGGGTCTCGCCCTTCTGCTCGGCAGCCTGCTGGCGCTCCAGGTTACGTCGCCGCTGCGGACACTGACGCGGGCAGCGTGGCACGTGGCGGGCGGCGACCTGGCCCAGCGCATCCCTGTTCGCTCGCGGGATGAGGTGGGCGAACTGACACAGGCGTTCAATGAGATGGCAGCGGCGCTGGAGCGCAACGAGCAGGCGCGCCGCAACATGATCGCCGACATCGCCCACGAGTTGCGCACGCCCCTGACCGCCATTCGCGGCAACCTGGAGGGCATCCTGGACGGCGTATTCCCGGCCAGCGGCGAGTCCGTCGCCCCTGTATACGAGCAGACGCTGCTCCTGTCGCGCCTGGTGGACGACCTGCGCGACCTGGCGCTGGCAGACGCGGGGCAGTTGCGCCTGGAACGTCGGCCGCTGGACGTGGGTGAGTTGCTCCAAAGCGTGGCGGCCGCCGTCCAGCCTCAGGCCGCGGCCCAGGGCATCCGCCTGGAAGTTCGCGTGGGGGAGCCGTTGCTGCCTGCCCACGCCGACCCGATGCGCATGCGCCAGGTGCTGCTGAACCTGGTGGGCAACGCCCTGCGGCACACGCCCGAGGGCGGCGCGGTTACGCTGGCAGCGGAGGCGGCCGAGGGCGCGATCACCGTGTCGGTGCGCGACACAGGGCCGGGGATTGACCCCGCGGACTTGCCGCGCATCTTTGACCGCTTCTACCGTGGCGACTTCTCGCGGGCGCGCGACAGCGGCGGGCACGGCCTGGGGCTTGCCATCGTCAAGCGCTGGGTGGAACTTCACGGCGGGCGCGTCTGGGCCGAGAATCTCCCGTCGGGCGGCGCGCAGTTCTCCTTCACCCTGCCCGTGGCCTCTGGCGAGGGTTTGTAAGGGCAGCGTCAAAAGTTTTCCGTTACCGCGCCATTTCGCGGCTTCTTGCGCGAGCCACGCCCTCAAATGGCCATATCTTCGTTCTGCATCTTGACAAATGAAGTCCTCTGTGGTATAATGTCTACGAAGCGTTGTATTCTCCGTGTAATGCCTATGGGCGGGTGCAGCATGGATTCTACCGGCTGCGGCGGGGCCATTGATTTTGGCCGCATGCGCGAAATGAACCGCTCGCTGATCCTGAATGTCATTCGGCAGGAGGGATCGGTGTCGCGCGCCGCCATTGCCCGCCGCACGCGCTTGAGCCGCTCCACCGTCTCAAGCATCGTCTCGGAACTCCTGGAAGCGAACCTGGTGCATGAGGTCGGGCGGGGGCGGTCCAGCGGGGGCCGACGCCCTATCCTCATCAACCTGAACTATAACGCCGGGTATGTCGTCGGCGTGGACCTGGGTGCGACCCATCTCATTATCCTGATTGCCAACCTGAACGGCGATGTCGTCGCGCGGCGCGAGACCGATTTCTCGGTCGCTGTGGGCCCCGACGCGGGCCTGAAGCAGATCGCCGACGCGGTTCGCCAGTGCCTGGCGGATGCGGGCGTTCCCGCGGAGCGCGTCCGGGGCCTCGGCATGGGCGTGCCCGGGCCGGTGGAATACGCCGAGGGGCGTGTGGTGGCCCCGCCTATCATGCCCGGCTGGCACGGCGTGGCCCTGCGCGACCGCCTGTCGCGGGAACTGGGCGTCCCTGTGTATGTGGACAACGACGCCAACCTGGGCGCTTTGAGCGAGCATTGCCACGGCGCGGGGCGCGGATACGCCAACCTGGCGTATATCAAGGTGGGCACGGGCATCGGCTGCGGCCTCATCCTGGGAGGACAACTGTACCGCGGCGAGTTCGGCAGCGCGGGTGAAATCGGCCACGTTACCATTGATGAGAACGGCCCGCCCTGCAAATGCGGCAGTTACGGTTGCCTGGAGAGCATGGCGGGGGGGCCGGCCATCGCCCTGCGCGCGCAGCAAGCCATCCGCGCGGGGCAGGCCACATCGCTGGCCGCCATCCAGCCGCCGGAATCCATCACGGCGCGGGACGTGGCGCTGGCGGCCCAGATGGGTGACAAACTGGCCCAGCAACTGTTCGCGGAGGCCGGGAGGCACATCGGCGTGGCGCTGGCGAGCCTGGCCAATCTACTCAATCCGGGCCTCATCGTCATCGGCGGCGGAGTGGCCCAGGCGGGCCGTCTGCTGCTGGATCCGATACGCAAGACCCTGGAGCAACGCGCGCTGCAGCCCGTGGCGCAGTCCACGCGCGTGGTCCAGTCGGTCGTGGGGCGGGATGCCTCGGCGCTTGGGGCGGTAGACCTGGCTCTGCAGGAGGTTTTCCAGTCCCCTGCGCTGATCACTTGCGCGGCGGCCTGAGAAATGCTATCATTCAGACAATCCATGACACTCGGCCACCTATCAACTCTGCGGAAAGGGGGGATGTGGACATCGGGACAGACTCTGGGATACCGTTGCTACCGTCTAGCTCTGAGGGCGAACCCATTCAGACCACAGAAAGAAAAGGAGTGAGAACATGAAGAAGAACCTGTACCTCGTTCTTGGGCTGCTCGTCATCGTGAGCATGCTCGCCGTTGCCTGCGGCGCCAAGCCGACACCGACCGCGCCGCCGCCGTATCAGGCCAAGCCGACGCCGACGCCTGAGCCGACAACGCCGCCTGAACCGACGCCGACCGAGGCCCCGAAGCCGGTCAAGATCACCATCTGGCACCAGTGGGCGGGCGACTATCTGACCGCCATCGCGCAGGCCTTCAAGGACTACGAGGCCGCACATCCGGGCGTTACCATTGACCTCACCAAGCCCGATGACGTAACGGCCGCGCTCAAGGTCGCCATCCCCGCCGGCGAGGGACCGGACATTATCGCCTGGGCCAACGACCAGATCGGCGCCAACGCCCTGATCGGCAACATCGTCCCGCTGGACGACTTCGGGATTGACATGAAGTTCCTGGAGAGCACCTACGAGCCCGCGGCGGTCAAGGGTGTCGTGTACCAGGGCAAGATCTGGGCGCTGCCCGAGTCCCAGGAAGGCATCGCCTTCGTGTACAACAAGGCGCTCGTTACCGACGAGTTCCTGCCGAAGGACCCGCTCAACTTTGACGAACTGCTGGCCAAGGCCAAGGCCTTCGCCGAGAAGAACCCCGGCAAGTACCTGGTCTGCAACCAGGGCCTGGGCAACCCCGATGCCTACCACGTGGCTCCCATCTACTTCGGCTTCGGCCTGCCGGGCTATGTGGATGACATGGGCAATGTGTACATGGGCTCGCCCGAGAGCGTCGAGGCCGCCAAGTGGATGGTGGAGTTCAGCAAGTACGCTCCCAAGGAGACCAGCCACGACATCTGCAAGGGCCTGCTGACCGAGGGCAAGGTGGGTGCCTGGTGGACCGGGCCGTGGGCCATCGCCGACATTGAGAAGGCCGGCATTGACTACGGCATCGCCCCCATGGGCCGCCCGTTCGTGGGCATCAAGACCGTCATGCTCTGCAAGAACGCCGTGGATCGCGGCAACCAGGCAGTCGCTCTGGACATCATGAAGTACTACACCAGCGCCGAAGTCCAGAAGAAGATCACCCTGGTCAACAAGACGGTCCCCGCCAACACGGCCGCGCTGAAGGACCCCGAGGTCCAGAAACTGTACACGCTGGCCGGGTTCGGCGCGTCCCTGAACCTGGGCGTTCCCATGGGCAACTCGCCGTTCGCCAACGCGCAGTGGGGGCCTGTGGGCGACGCTACGACCGCGGTGTGGACGGGCGCTCAGAAGCCTGAGGACGCCATGGCCGCGGCGAAGGCAGCCATTGAGAAAGCCGTCGCGGAGATGAAGTAAAACCGGTCAACGAAGAGGGGAGGCACACGCCTCCCCTCTTCCCTTGTTTTGCAAGCCAGGGGAGGTCGCCATGGTAGGCTGGTCCGGCCGCCGCAAGACGCTTACAATTCTCCTCTTCATCGCGCCCACCCTCATCGGAATCCTGATCTTCAGCGTGTACCCGATTCTGTACAACACGTTCATCTCCTTCACGAACCGCGGGATGTACCGCCCGAACCCCGACTGCACGCAGACGCTCACGTCTATCTTTGAGCCGTCGTGCTGGCCCATGTTTCGCGAGCGCGCGCCTAAGGGCCTGGGTCAGCCCTACACGGTGCAGACGCCCTTCTACGGCAACTACGCAACCCTGGTGGGCAAGTTGTTCACCAAGGAGTCTATGGTGGCTTTGTTGTTTATTCTCATCGCTCTGTTGCCACTGTGGGGGGCACGCCGCCTGAACAAGTACTACGACCGACAGTTGACGCGGCCTGTGTCGTCGTTCGTCGTGTGGCTAGGCGGACTGGTCGGGGTGGCGCTGCTGGCGTGGGTGTTGAAACTGCCCGCGCAGATCGCCGTCCTGATGAAGGCAGGCGACTTCTTTGTAGTAACGATGCGCACCATTCTGTACGTGGCTGTCTGCATCCCGCTCTTCTTCATTGTGGGACTGACCCTGGCCCTTATTCTCAACAGCAGCAACCTGCGCGGGCGGACCGCATTCCGGGTCATCATGGTCGTGCCCTGGGCCGCATCCACCGTCGCCATCATGATGTCGCTGGTGTGGCAGTTCTTCTTCCGCGAGCAGGGCACCATTAACCAGTTGCTGAAACTCGTGGGCATCCAGGGCCCCGCGTGGCTCAACAACTCCACCCTGGCGTTTGCGGTCATCGCCCTGGCCAACGTGTGGTACACGTACCCGTTCTTTATGACGGTGATCCTCGGCGCGCTGCAGTCCATCCCGCCCGAGCAGTACGAGGCCGCCGAGGTGGACGGGGCCAACTGGTGGGACAAACTGACGAAGATCACCCTGCCCCTGCTGCGACCGGCGGTGCTGCCCGCCACCGTGCTGAGTTCCATCACCACGTTCCAGATGTTCGGCACGGTCTGGGCCATCACCCAGGGGCGGCCCAGCATGGGCGCGGGCGTCCCGGGCGCGACCGAATTGGTCATGGTGTACGCCTACAAGCAGATTTTCCAGACGAACGCTTACGGCCGAATGGGGGCCTACGCGGTGATCATGTTCGTGTTCCTGTTCATCGCGACTCTGTATAGCCTGCGGGTTACGCGGATCACGAAAGGAGCCTACGAATGAGACGGTCAACGCTGGGCGTCAAGATTCTGCAATACGTGATCCTTGCCATCGCCACCATCTTCGCGCTGTATCCGGTCTGGTTCGCGATTCTGGCGTCCGGACGGGCCGGCGGCCGCCTGTACACCTTCAACCTGCTGGGCATGTTCATCCCTGTGGAGTGGACGTGGGAGAACTACCGCGTGATGCTGCTGGGTGGTCAGCCGTTCCTCCAGTGGATGCGCAACAGCCTGTTCGTAGCGGGCGTAACCACGGTGCTCTGCATCGTCGTGGCTACGTCGGCGGCGTTCGCTTTCTCGCGGTTCCGGTTCAAGGGGCGCGAGGCCGGCCTCATCTTCCTGCTGGCCATCCAGGCGTTCCCGGGCGTGCTGGCCCTGGTCCCGCAGGCGCAACTGCTGACCGCCATCGGCCTGTACAAGAACCCGTGGGGCCTCGTCATCGCCTACACGTCGTTCACGCTGGTCTTCTGCACCTGGAACCTGAAGGGCTATTTTGACACCATCCCGATTGACCTGGAAGAGGCGGGGATGATTGACGGGTGCGGACCGGTGCAGTCCTTCCTGCTCATCGGGTTGCCCCTGGCGCGGCCTGCGCTGGCCGTTACGGGCCTGTTCGCTTTCATGACCGGCTGGGGCGAGTATGCCCTGGCCTCGGTCATCATCCCCGCGCCCGATTCGGCCAAGACGCTGATGGTGGGCATGTACAAGATCGCCAACGAGATCAACATCCCCTGGGGCTACTTCGCAGCGGGCGCGGTCATGGTCATTATACCGGTCCTGCTGGTCTTCCTGTACCTGCAGCGGTATCTGGAGTCGGGGCTGACCCTGGGCGGCGTCAAGGGCTAGTGTGGGAAGACGTGCGACTTGGCCCTGGCTTGGGTTTCGGACATTGCGCTGTACGGGCGACGCTTGGGTCGCCCGTACAATATGAGTGTATGCCCGGTCAATCTGGCGCACGGGAACGAATGATGTATAATACCCTCACCGGTAGGCAATCCGCCAGGCGCGAAATGGCGGGTCGCCATACTCTGCGAAAGAGAGGGAGGGTATCGTGAGACGCTTTGGCTTTCTCACCGCGCTGTTCGTTCTCGTGTACATCCTGGCCGCCTGCGGGACCGGTAGCCCGGCGGGTCAATCGCCCCAAGGCCAGGCTGAGCCGACTTCCACGCCGACGCCCGAGCCCCAGCCCGTCTCGCTCGTCATCTGGCACGGCTGGCAGCCCGAAGCGCTCGCCAACGTGGAGCCCATCTTCCGCGCCTACGAGGCCGGGCACCCGAATGTGCACATTGAGTTGGTGCACGTGCCCGACATGGCAAACCGCGTCATCTCGGCGATCCCGGGCGGCGAGAAGGTGGACATTCTCGCCTTCGGCATGGACTGGGTGGGCCGCCTGGCCGACAAGGGCCTCATCGTGCCCGTGAGCGACCACGGCGTTACCCGCGACTTCATGCGGAGCACCTACATCGGCCCCGCCGCCGACGCTATGTTCTACAGGGGTAAGGTGTGGGGCTTCCCCGAGGCGGTAGAGTGCGTAACCTGGATTTACAACAAGGCGCTCGTCTCTGATCAGGACATTCCCAAGACAACCGACGAGTTGCTGGCGAAGGCCAGGGACTGGAACGCGGCGCATCCGGGACAGTTCTTCTTCGTCTATCCGGCCCAGAACGACCCGTACTTCTCCGGGCCCTGGTGGTACGGCGCGGGGGCGTACTTTGTCAAAGAGGACGGCTCCGTGGGTCTGGAATCCGAAGGGGGCCTGCGGGCGGCGCAGTTCCTGGCGCAACTGCCCCCGCTGATGCCGCAGCCTGTGGATTACGTCGCCGCGGTGGCGCTGTTCAAGGAGGGCAAGGCGGCCATCATCCAGAACGGCCCGTGGCTCATCCCGGAGTTGCAGGCGCTGGGCATGGACTACGGCCTGGCGCTGATGCCGGAGTTCAGCGGCGCGGGGCGCAGGGCCATGCCCTTCGTGAGCGGCAAGGCGCTGATGCTCACGCCCAACTGCGAGCGGCCCGACGTGGCGATTGACCTGCTCAAGTACTTCACCAGCGCGGAGGCCCAGATTGCGTTGGCCAAGGCCAACCGCGCCATCCCGACCAACAAGGCCGCCATCGCCAGCGCCGACGTGCAGGCCATGCCCGATATCGCCCACTTCGCGGCGCAGGCCGAGTTGGGCGTGCCGCTGCCCACCACGCCCTACATGAGTGGGCTGTGGGAGCCGGTGGCGGCTGCGCTGGGGGCATTGTGGGCCGGCCAGCCTGTAGAGCAAGTGCTGCAGGAGGCGCAGGCCCAGGCGCTCAAGAACATCGCCGCGCTGAAGTAGCGGTCAGCGATCAGCAGTCAGCGGTCGGCGGGCAGCGGTCGGCGGGCAGCGATGGGCTGTCCGTGTTGGCCATTCTCGTTGAAGGCCAACGGCTATCGGCCAAAGGCTAGTGGCCAACGGCTAATGGCCAATGGCTAAAGGCTACAGGCTATCGGCTAGAGGCTCAAAGTGGAAGACTTCATCTTCGGCAACCTGACGCTCACCGACGAGATCGTCGCGAAACTGACCCGGCAGATGCGGGGTGTGTACCACGGCCACCGCATGGAACCCACGCCCGCCGCGCCCGACCAGCCGGTGGCGCTGTTCGCCACGACCGGGCCCGCTGTCGCCGCCGACGCCGCCTATCTGTACTACACCACCGACGGCTCGGAGCCGCAGGGCGTGGCGGGCCAGGCATCCCACGGCCACGTGCTCCCCATGCAGCGCGTGGAGACCGAATGGGTGTCGCTCCTGTGGGATTACGTGGTGTGGTGGAAGGCCGAACTACCCCCGCTGCCCGCCGGTACGAGGGTCCGGTACAAGATTGAGGCCCGCGACTCCATCGGGGGAACCAGCGCCTTCGCCGACAACGGCGCGGCAGATTCCCAGACGGCGACGCGGTTTTCGTTCCCGGTGAGCGATGCCGAGCCGCCCGCCTGGGCCAGAGAAGCCATCATCTACCACGTCTTCGTGGACCGATTCAACCCAGGCGCCGGGCGCAAGTTCGCGAACCCCGGCGACCTGCGGGGCTTCTACGGCGGGACGCTGCGCGGCGTGGCCGAGAAACTGGACTACATCGCGTCGCTGGGCGCGACCGCCATCTGGCTCTCGCCCATCTTCGCCAGCCCGTCGCACCATGGCTACGACGCCACCGACCTGTACGCGATTGAACCGAGGCTGGGGACTGCCGACGACTTCCGCGCGCTGGTGGAGGCGGCCCACGCGCGGGGCATCCGCATCATCCTGGACTTCGTCCCGAACCACGTGTCCAACCGACATCCGTACTTCGTCAGCGCCCAGACCGACCCGCACAGCCCCTACCGCCAGTGGTTCACCTTCCGCCGCTGGCCCGACGAGTACGAGTCGTTCTTCGGCGTGAAGTCGCTGCCGCAGTGGAACAACGAGCACCCGCCCGCCCGTGCCTACATGCTGGACGTGGCGCGGTACTGGATGCAAGAATTCGGCGTGGATGGCTACCGCCTGGACTACGCCAACGGCCCGTCGCACGACTTCTGGACCGACTTCCGCTTCGCCGTCAAGGCAGCCAATCCCGATGCCTTCATTTTCGGCGAGATTGTGGAGAGCGGCGCGTTGCTGCGGACGTACCAGGGCCGCCTGGACGGCAGCCTGGACTTCCTGCTGACGCACAACCTGCGGCGGGCTTTCGCCTTCGGCACGATGACCCTGGCCGAGTTGAGCACGTTCGTGGATCGGCACGCGGCCTATTTTGACCCGCGCTTCATCCGCCCCAGTTTCCTGGACAACCACGACATGAACCGCTTTCTGTGGCTCGTGAAGGGCGACAAGCGGAAGTTGCGACTGGCGGCGCTGTGCCAGTACACGCTGGCGGGCCCGCCCATCGTGTACTACGGGACTGAGGTGGGCCTGTCGCAGGAGCGCGACTGCCGCACGCCCGACGGCCACGGTCGGCCCCACGAGGCCCGCGCCCCCATGCTGTGGGGCGACGCGCAGGATGCCGACCTGCTGGCCTACTACCGGACCCTGGGGCGCATGCGGCGCGAACGCCCAGCCCTGTGGCGCGGCGAGCACACGACGCTGGCGGTGGACAACCCGCCGGGAACGTGGGCCTACGCCCGCACCGACGGCGAGGATTGCGTCATCGCCATCCTGAACGCCGGAGATTCCTCCGCGGAGGTGTCGGTCCCGGTCGCGGGCCTGGGGCTGGCCGACGGGACGCGCCTGCGGAACCTGCTGGGCGAGGAGGTGTACGCGGTCGCGGGAGGGCGGCTCAGGGTGGGCTTGGCGGCGATGTCAGGGGTGGCGCTGGCCATATGAGCAGCGCCCACGGCGGTACAGGCCGCTCGGCTATGAGGCTGAGTCGCGCGAGACCGATGGATCATCCAACGAGATGACCTGAACGCGGCCTGGAATAGGTTGAACATCCTTGTTGCTCCATGATTCTGGGATTTGCAGCGAGGGCTAAATCGGTGAACCAACACAGCAAATCCAGACGCTCGGCAACCGAGAGCGACTGGAACCAGCGTGCTTTGGCTTCTGGCGTTTCATCCCGCCAGGTGTGAGAAATGCTTTTGGTTTTGCGCATGGGCACAACCTTCGCACGGCATGAGATAGTTGAGTTGTACCGCATCGCTGGCGTGATGTCAATGTGTGCCGACACATGGGTCCTTTCCCTCGCCCTTGCTGTTGAAAATGGCGCTTGATGCGCCGACGAACGATGGAATCAAGTCCTGATACGAGGAGGTATCCGAAATGAAGAAGAGCCTTTCCGTGCTATCTGTGCTGTTGATTCTCGCCATGCTGCTGGGCGCGTGCGGGCCCAAGGCGACGCCGACCCCCACGACCGCGCCCACCCAGCCGCCCAAGCCCACGGCCACAGCCCCTGCGCCCACGCCCGCGCCGGAGCCGCTGTACCTGGCCATCATCTGGCATCAGCACCAGCCGATGTACTACAAGGACCAGGCGGCCAATATGTACATGAAGCCGTGGGTGCGCGTCCACGCCACCAAGGACTACGTGGACATGGCTGCGATGCTGGAGAAGTACCCCAAAATCCACGTTACGTTCAACCTCACGCCCACCCTCATCCGCCAGTTGGACGACATCGCCGCGGGCGCGAAGGACAAGTACTGGGTCATCGCCGAGAAGCCGGCAGACCAGTTGACCGTGGAAGACAAGAAGTTCATGCTCCAGCGCTTCTTTGACATCAACCGCAAGATCATCGCCCGCTTCCCGCGTTACCAGCAACTGCTGGACGACCGCGGCACGGACCTGAGCGACACCGGCCTGGAGGCCACCATCGCCCGCTGGACTGACGCCGAGTGGCGTGACTTGCAGGTGCTGTTCAATCTGGCGTGGACGGACCCCGACTGGCTGGCCCAGGAGCCGCTGAAGACGCTCAACGAGAAGGCCGCCAACTACTCCGAGGCGGACAAGGCCATCCTGTTTGCCGAGCACCTGCGCCTGGTCAAGGAGGTCATCCCGGTCCACAAGAAACTGCAGCAGGCCGGACAGATTGAGATCACCATGACGCCCTACGCGCACCCCATCCTGCCCCTGCTGGTGGACACGAACCTGGCGCTTCAGGCCGCGCCAAAACTCCCGCTGCCGTCCCGCTTCATGTACGGGCAGGACGCCGTGGCCCAGGTGCAGAAGGGCGTGGAACTCTACCAGGCGCACTTTGGGCAGCCGCCCGCGGGGATGTGGCCCGCCGAAGGCTCAGTGGCGCAGGAGATTGTCGGCATCGTCGCCAATGCGGGCATCAAGTGGATGGCATCCGACGAGGGCGTGCTGGCCCGCTCGCTAGGCAAGCCCGGCTTCAACCGCAACTCCGCCGAAGTTGTAACCGAGGCCGACGACCTGTACCGGCCCTATTACGTAACGTCGGGCGACAAGCCGCCGGTCCTCATGGTCTTCCGCGACGTGGTCATTTCAGACAAGGTGGGCTTCACCTACTCCGGCACGCCGGGCAAGGCCGCCGCGCAGGACTTCATGAACCGCCTGCGGAGCATCGCCGCGCGGCTGAAGGAGGAGGGCAAGCCCGGCCCGCACCTGGTAACCGTCATCCTGGACGGCGAGAACGCCTGGGAGTACTACCCCAACGACGGCAAGGAGTTCTTGCACACCCTGTACCAACTCCTGAGCGAGGCGACGGACATCAAGACGGTTACTCCGTCCGAGTACATGAAGATGTACCCCGACCAGCGCAAGATTGAGAAACTCTGGGCCGGCTCGTGGATCAGCGCCGACTTCACCACCTGGATCGGCGAGGACGAGGAGAACCTGGGCTGGGATTACCTGGGCAAGGTGCGCGCAGACCTGCAGAAGTACGTCGGTGGCGTCCGCACAACTACGCCCGAGAAACTGGCCCTGGCGCTGGACTTCATGTACGCCGCCGAGGGCTCCGACTGGTTCTGGTGGTACGGGGCCGACCAGAGCAGCGGCGACGACGCCTCGTTTGACGAGATGTTCCGCCGCACGCTGATGGACGTGTACAACGCCCTGGGCGAGACGCCGCCCGACTTCCTGTACGTTCCCATCATCGCCAAGCCACCCCAGCCGCCCACGAAGGCCGTAGAAGGGCTGTTCACGCCAATGGTGGATGGCAAGGCCGGCAAGGAGGAATGGGCGACCGCCGGCTACTACGCGGTCGTGGGTGGGGCTATGGCCCGCGCCAACGACATCATCACCGACCTGTACTACGGGTTTGACGCCAAGAACATCTACATCCGCCTGGATGCCAAGGCCGACTGGGCGACGATAAGCCCGGACACTTACGTGGGAATCTACCTGTCCGCGCCGGGCGCTGCCGCGTTCAACAGTTTCTCGCGGTTCGGCGCGAAGCAGGAGCCGCGCACGCTGCTGGGCTTCGGCGCAGCCTTTGAACTCGCTGCCCATTTCAAGGATGGCAAACTGGCGGGCCTGCTGTCCAAGGCGAAGGGCGATAACATCTGGGTCGAGCCGAAGACCCTGGACGCTGTCGCCAGCCAGGGCAACGTGCTGGAGATCGCCGTCCCCTACGACCTGCTGGGCAAGTTTGACGCAGGCGACGTCATCAACTTCCGCGCGGTCGTGGCCCTCAACGGGGCCGACGTGCAGATTGTGCCGTCCGAGGGCGTCGCCAAGGTGGTCGTGCCCGACCTGGGGCTGGTAACCAATGTCCTGGAGGTGGAGGACCCCGTCGGCGACGATCACGGCCCAGGCTCGTACACCTACGCGACCGACCCGGTCTTCGGCCCCGGGGCCTTTGACGTCAAGAAGTTCACCGCGGGCTACGACGACAACAACATCGTCTTCAAGTTTGAGATGAACGGGCCGGTGGAGAACGTCTGGGGGTCGCCCAACGGCCTGTCGGTGCAGACCTTTGACATTTACATTGACAAGGACGGCAAGGCGGGTTCGGGCGCTAGGCTTCTCCTGCCGGGCCGCAACGCCGCCGTGTCTGCCGACGAGGCGTGGGACTTCGTCATCTGGGCCGAGGGCTGGACGCCGGGCATCTACAAGGCGGGCGCCAGCGGCAAGCCGGAGAAGATTGACGGCGCCCAGTTCCAGATTCTGGCCGACCCGGCCCAGCGCAAGGTTACCATCCGCGTCCCGAAGAACATCCTGGGCGACGACCCGCAGAACTGGGCGTTCCTGGTCGTCGTGTGTGGGCAGGAGGGCTACCCGTCCACGGGCGTGTGGCGCATCCGCGACGTGAACCCGAAGGCCGAGCAGTGGCGCTTTGGCGGCGCGCCGCAGGACACCAACCACACGCGCATCATGGACGTGGTCTGGCCCGCTGATGCCAAGCCCACGCAGGAGGAGATGCTGAGCGCGTACAAGCCCAGCACGGAGACCAACATGGACAAACTCGGCCCGGACGATTTCGCGCAGTTGAAGATGCTCAGGGCCAAGTAGCGCGCCCGGGGCGCACGTCCCGTAGACGCAAAGACCTCCGAGGTCATGAGGGCCTCGGAGGTCTTTTGCGTTCGCGGTTTTCTGGGGCTACAGCATCCAGTCTAGCCCTAGCCGCTCCAGCGTCTCCTTCTTGGGCAGGCCCGATTTCTGGTCCCAGCCCATGGCCTCAAAGTAACTGTCCAGGTTCTTCTTCAGGTCCACCACCTCGCCCTCGCCGCGGCCATCGGGGGCCGGCTCCTTCAGGAACCGCTCGGGCAGGGTGTCGTCCTTGCGGTCAAACCCGAAGCGGGCGTTGATCCGGCGCTCCATGTTGATGACGCGCTCGGCGGCCTTCAGCAGGTCGTCCTTGGAGATGGTGCGCCCCATGGCGGCGGAGGTCAGTTTGGCCCAGGTGGACGCCTTGATGGCCAGCGTGATGGAGGCGAACAGGCAGACGCCCAGCAGGTTGGTCGCCATGGACAGTTCCTGGAAGGGCTTGACCCACGCCTTGTTGCCGTCCTCCAGGTAGTTGATGTCGCCCGTGATGCCCAGTTCCTCGTCGCGGTATCCGAAGGCGTCAATGGCGGACGCATACGGGCGCAGGTGGTCCGCGCCGCGGGCTGCCGTCGCGTGCACGATGGACTCGCCCTTGCTGGCGCGAACGCCGTCGGCGGCCATCTCCAGGCCCTTCACGTGCATGGCGGCCTTCTCGGCCTTGGGCCCGAGTTTCTCGGCTGCCCGCTTCACGCCGTTGGCCAGCAGGTCGCCGATGCCCTCGCGGTGGGCGATCAACTTTACGAGTTCCACGACCGCGTCACCGTTGCCCCAGGTCAGATCCAGACCGCCCGTCTGCTCCTTGGTCAGCAGGCCCATCTCGTACCATTCCATGGCCGTGGCGATGACCTGGCCCGTGGAGATGACATCCAGGCCGAAGTTGTTCGCCAGGTGGTTGGCCGCAGCGACGGCGTTCAGGTCGGTAACGAAGCACTTGCTGCCGAACGCGGCGACGGCTTCATATTCGGGGCCGCCTCCCTCCAGTCCCGCGTACTTGCCGCTCTTGATTTTGGTGTGGCGGCCGCAGGCGATGGGGCATCCGAAGCACGCGTAGGGCTTGACCTCCAGGGTCTCATGATACGCCTTGTAGGTCAGGAGATCCTTGGATTGGGGGAACGTGGTGCGCTGCCAGTTGCGGGTGGGCAGGATTCCCAGCGCCTCAATGGCATCGTAGAACGACGGGGTCCCGTAGGGGTGCAACTCGTCACGCACGAAGGCTTCGGCGAACAGTTCGTCGCGGGCGGCCTTGGCGGCTTCCTTCAGCGCCTCGGGGTCGGCGATGGGCAACGGCTGGGTCCCGCGCACGGCGATGGCCTTCAGGTTCTTGGCCCCCATCACGGCCCCCGGCCCGCCGCGCCCGAAGGCCCGGTGCTTGTCCGTCATGATGTTGGCGAACAAGACGCCCTTCTCGCCCGCGGGGCCGATGGACGCGATTTGCAACCCCTGCGCGCCCACCTCTTTCTTGATGGCGTCCTCGGTCTCCTTGACGCCCTGGCCCCACAGCGCCGAAGCGTCGCGGATTTCCACCTTGTCGTCCTGGATGAGGAGATACACCGGCTTGTCGGCCTTGCCGGTGATGACGAGGAGGTCCCATCCGGCCTTCTTCAGGGCCGGGGCGAAGTGCCCGCCCGCGTTCGCCGCGCCGATGGTGCCGGTCGCCGGCGAGCGGAAGATGACGCAGGCGCGGCCGCTGCACGGGGCTGCCGTGCCGGTCAACGGGCCGGTGGCGAAGATCATCGGCTGCTCGGGGGCGAGACCGTCGCGGTCATCGTGCACCAAATCCCAGAACAGGCGGACGGCCACACCCTCGCCGCCCAGGTAGTCCCGGTACCACTCGGCCGGGATGTTCTGCACCGTCGTGGTGCGGTTGGAGAGATTCACAAACAACGCGCGCCCTGTGTACCCTTTCATGTTCACTTTACCTCCATTGGTAAGGTTGTGCTGCACGTCAGCGTGAAGCTTGGAAGCGTAGAAACTTGCAGCAGCGGTCGGTGCACTCTTGTCCTGTGGTGCATCACCTCCTCTCCGCGAAGGCGTGGTGAGGCAGAGATCAGACCAAAAAGGAGAAACGATAGTGCAACGCATCACAATTATACTTGACAGCGGCCTGCGGGGCAAATAGGCGCCACTCTTCGCAGAATTGCGGGGCGGTGAGGTATACGTTGTAATCGCGCTGGAGGGCACACGTGGCGCGAGAAGGGGCGTGAGCTGAGCTGAGCTTGCAAAAGCGCACAAGTGGGACTATAATTTCCCCAGAAGGTCCAGGGTTGTCGGCCATGCTGTGAGGTGCCCCCGCGCGAAGGGCACCGCTCCGCAACGCAGCGAGGACGCGCTGTCAGGAAGTTGAGCCATGACCAGAGGACAAATCGCTCTGCTGGTCGCGCTTGGCGTGACTGTGCTGGCCGTATATGTCCTGCTCGGCCTGCTGGTGGCGGGCCTCATTCCCATCGGCCTGCCCCCGGCGCCCACCGACATGCCTGTTCCCACTCCCACCAGCACGCCCGCGCCCGGCATCAGCCGCCAGAACCCCATGCCCTACGGCGAGACCATTGCCACCGATGGCATGGAGATTCACATCCTGGAGGTGCATCGCCACGCCAATGCCCTCATCTCCCCCCTCAACGCGCCGATCCCCGAGGGCAACGAAGTGGTCGTGGTCAACGTGGAGGTGCACAACCGCGGGACGGACGCGATCACCCTCAGCCCGGGCACGTTCCGCATGACAGGCGATAGGGCCATCCTCTACCAGCGGCCGCCGCTCCTGCTGGATAACGAACTGCGCGGCGAACTGGCGCCTGGCGAGACCCGATCGGGCTACCTGGCCTTCGTCGTGGCCGAAGGGGAGGACAACCTGGCGTTGGCGTTTATCCCAGCGGGCAGCGTAACCGATGAGGCGGCGCGATGGCTTTGGGCCGACCAGGATCCCGATCCCCGTGCCTTCGCCATCCAGACTGTGGTGCCGACGGCCTCGCCTCGCACCGGCGGCAGTCGGCTCAACCCTGCCCTCATCCGCCAGCCTGCCGTGGCCGACGACCAGTTGGAGATCAGCGTCCTGGCTGTCCAGCGCGACGCCTGGCCCGCCATACAGGCGATGAGTCCCCTGAACCAGCCCCCAGAGCCGGACAAGGAGTACGTGCTGGTGCGGCTGCGGGTGCGATTCCTGGGCCAGATGGACGAACTCCTGTCGGTCAACTGGTGGGCGTTCCGCATGACCGGCGCGGACAACATCCTCTACCCCAACCCCTCCCTCATCCTCACGGACGAACTCAAGGGCGACCTGTTCCCGACGGGCACGCTGGAGGGCAACCTGGCGTTCCAGGTGCGGCGGGGCGAGGAGAACCTGATTCTGGTGTACGACCCGTCGGGTGTGGGCGTGAAAATCGGGCGGGGAGTGCGTTGGTTCTGGGCCACCGAGACGCCCGACTTGGACCTGCTCAAGAGGCCGGTGCGGGCGTCGGCGGCGTTGCCCGCATCGGGGCGCTCGTCGCAGCAACCCGCACCCATCGGCATCCCCGTGCTGTCCGACGGGCAGATTGAGATCACGGTGGAGGACGCCGTCCTGTTGCCCGACGATGCCAGCACGTGGGACCGCTGGACGCTGCCGGTGCCGGAACCCGGGCGGCACTACGTGGTCATAACCGTAACCGTGCGCAACCTGGCGCCGGAGGAACGCCCCCAGGCGATCCACTGGCAAGGGTTCGTGCTGCAAGAACCGGTCGGCGCGTCTGTGTACAAGCCCACGGTCCTGGGGGGCAGCGAACTGGAGGGCGAGGCCTTCACCGGCGCGACGCTGCGGGCGTACCTGGTGTTCCAGGTCGCCAGCGGGCGGCGGTTCATCCTGTCCTACGACCCGGCGGGCCTGGGCAATACGAACTCGTACCGCTGGTTCCTGATAGAACTGTAGACGGCGTGCACACAAACAAAAAGGCCCCTCGCCAAGAGGGGCCTTTGATTTGCCGACGGTCGGTTTAGTACTCGGGCATCGGCGGGGTGCCGGCCTTCTCCTTCTCCGGCAGGTCGGAGATGAGGGCCTCGGTCGTCAGGATCATGGCCGCGATGCTGGCGGCGTTTTCCACGGCTGAGCGGGTAACCTTAGCCGGGTCAATGATGCCCTTGGCCACCATGTCGCCGTACTCGTTGGCTAGCACGTCGTAGCCAATGTTGGGATTGTTCCGCTCCTTCTGCAGGCGGCGGACGGTGTCCAGCACCACAGCGCCGTCCATGCCGGCGTTCTCAACGATGCGGCGCAGCGGCTCCTCCAGAGCGCGGCGCACGATGTTGACGCCGGTCGCCACATCCCCATTCGCCTGCACCTTGTCCAGCGCCGGGATCGCGTTGATGAGAGCCACACCACCGCCCGGGACGATGCCCTCTTCCACCGCAGCACGGGTCGCCGACAGCGCGTCCTCCACGCGGTGCTTCTTTTCCTTCAGTTCCACCTCGGTCGCCGCGCCGACGCGGATGATGGCCACGCCACCGGCCAGCTTGGCCAGCCGCTCCTGGAGTTTCTCCTTGTCGTAGTCGGACGTGGAGATTTCAATCTCGGCCTTGATCTGGTCAATGCGGCCCTTGATCTTCTCCGGAGCGCCCTTGCCGCCGATGATGGTGGTGTCCTCCTTGGTGGACACAACGCGGTCGGCCCGGCCGAGGTCGGCGATGGTAACGGACTCCAACTTGCGGCCCACTTCCTCGCTGATGACGGTGCCGCCGGTCAGGATGGCGATGTCCTGCAGCATGGCCTTGCGGCGATCACCGAAGCCAGGGGCCTTGATGGCGATGCAGTTGATCATGCCCCGCAGTTTGTTCAGCACCAGGGTCGCCAGCGCCTCGCCGTCCACATCCTCGGCGATGACGAGCACTTCGCGCTTGCCGACCTGCACCAGTTTCTCCAGCACGGGGACGATGTCGGTGGCCGCGGAAATCTTCTTGTCGGTGATCAGGATGTACGGATCTTCCAGGACGGCTTCCATCCGCTCGGGGTTGGTGATGAAGTAGGGCGAGATGTAGCCGCGATCCAACTGCATGCCTTCCACGTACTCTTTCTCAAACTCCAGCCCCTTGGACTCCTCCACGGTGATGACGCCGTCCTTGCCGACCTTGTCCATGACCTCGGCGATGAGTTCGCCAATGGCCTTGTCGGCAGCGGAAATGGCCGCCACGTTGGCGATGTCGTCCTTGTCCTTGACTTCCTTGGCCTCGGCCTTGATGGCCTCCACCACGGCGGACGTGGCCAGTTCAATGCCGCGCTTGATGAGCATGGGGTTGGCGCCCGCGGCCACGTTCTTCAGGCCCTCGGTAACGATGGTGTGGGCCAGCACCGTGGCGGTGGTGGTGCCGTCGCCGGCCACGTCGTTGGTCTTGGTGGCGGCTTCCTTCAGCAGTTGGACGCCCATGTTCTGGAAGTGATCTTCCAGTTCAATCTCTTTGGCAACGGTTACGCCATCGTGGGTGATGGTCGGGGCGCCGAACTTCTTGTCCAAGGCCACGTTGCGGCCCTTGGGCCCCAGGGTCGTGATGACGGCGTTCGCCAGAATGTCCATTCCGATCTTCAGGTTGCGTCGTGCTTCCTCTCCGAAAACCAGTTGTTTCGCCATGCTTTATGCCTCCTTACAAGGGTTTTGATCAATCGGGTAACCGGTTGGGTTATTCCTCAAAGACAGCCAGGATGTCGCTTTCCTTGAGAATCAGAAGTTTCTTGTCGTTGACCTTGACCTCGGTGCCGGCGTACTTGGCGTACAGGACTTTGTCGCCGACCTTGACGTCCATGGGGATGCGCTCGTCCTCTTCGCCGAAGCGGCCCGGCCCAACGGCGATGACGACGCCCTTCTGGGGCTTTTCCTTGGCGGTCTCGGGAAGGATGATGCCGCCCGCGGACTTCTCTTCCTGCTCAATGGGTTCCACAACTACACGGTCTGCAAGGGGTTTGAGTTTGACTGTCATTGCCTTTCCTCCTCACTGAGATTATGGATTTGCGAAAGTAGTTGGCGCACGTTGTGGCAGGTTCTGGGCATCAGAACCGCGTTAGCACTCTTGCGCCGAGAGTGCTAACGCGGCCCTATCATACACAAGATGCCCCAAATCTGCAAATTCGCGTCTACGGGCGTAAATTCGGCTATTTCGCCGATTTCAGCCGAATTCTCACGCACACTTGCGAATACGCACGTTTACTTCTCCGGACACATCCGGAGACCTTCCAAAGCGGGTTGGGATGCGGGGTTCAATTCCAGCGCCCTCTGCAACCACGGGCGCGCCTGGTCGCACTGGTCCAGGTAGGCATATGAGAGGCCGATTTCGTAGAGAATCTCCTCCGTCTGCCGTCCGAGTTCCACTGCCTTCCGCAGGCTTTCTATCGCGCCCTCGTAGTTGCGCAGGACGTAGTACGTGACGCCCAGATGGGCGTGGGCGCTGGCGAATTCGGGGTCGGCCTGGATGGCAGACAGGAACTCCGGAATGGCGCGGTCGTAGTCCTGCAGGTAGAAGTACGTCCAGCCGATTTGGTCGTAGGCCTCGGCGTTGTCGGGGTCCAGCGACACGGCTTTCTCCAACTGGGCGATGGCCCCGTCGTAGTCGCCAATGGCGCGTAGGTTGCGGGCCGCGTCCACGTACAGGTAACTGAGCCGCGGGTGCAATTCAATAGCGCGCTTGTAACTCTCCAGGGCCCCGCGGTAGTCGCCCTGCGCCTCCAGGACGTACGCATAGTTGCGCCACGCGTCCACGTTGGCGTCGCTCAGGTCCAGGGCCTGGTTGGCCTCGTCCTCGGCCTGCCGCCAGAACCCCTTGTCGGCGTAGATTTCGGCCAGGTAGGCGTGGGTTTCGGGGACGTTGGGGCCGAGGCGGGCAGCCTTGAGCGCGGCGTCCAGCGCCTGGTCGTACTGCCCCATCCAGTCGTACACGCGGGCCAGCGTGGCAGCCGCCAGCGCGTTGTTCGGTGCCACGGCCACCGCGCGCTGGGCCATTTGCAGCGCCTGGGGGAGTTTGTGGCGCATCATGAGCAGACGCGCCGCGCGGATCAGCGGCTCAGGGTTCTGCGGGTCGGCTTCGGCGGCCTGGGTGTACGCCGCGATGGCCGCGGTGAGTTCGCCGTTCTGGTAGTGCTCGTCGGCCTCGGCCAGCCATTCCGCGGCGGGCCTGTGCGGGGTTGGCGTGGGGCCGGGCTGCGGGAGCATGGGCAACTCCGGACGCTTCACGATGAGGTACGAGAAGAATGCGATGAGGACGAGGTAGATTAGGATGCGCACCGGAGAAGAGCGCCGCCTCCGCCGAGGGCCTAGGTACATGCTTTCGCCTCCGCCACTGCAGTGCCGGCCCGATTATAGCACAGGGCGAATCCCATCCCAAATGCAACGGAGTTGGGTGGCCGTATGCTGCGGAAGTCTGCCATTGCGAGCGAAGCGAAGCAATCTCGGCTGACGAGATTCTTCGGCGCTACGCGCCTCAGAATGACAGTGTGGTGCTACGCGCTTGGGCAATGACGGGTATCAGCAGACTTTGGAGAGACGAGTCGGGGCAGGACGGGATTTTTCAGGACGCGGCACGTATGGTACAATAACCCTGTGGAGAAAAGCAGCAAAGGCATTGGCGTAATTGATGCACTGTCGGCGGGATTTGAGTTGGCAGCCCGCCGCCCGTGGGTAGTCCTGTTGCCCATCGCTATGAACCTGCTTCTCTGGCTTGGCCCTCGCCTTTCGGTGGCCCATCTCACGGAGCAGGTCGCGAGTGCGCTCCGTTCCGGTGTCGGCAACCAGACGGGACAGGTCGCCGAGGCAGTGCTGTCCGCCGCCAGCAAGATCGCCGAATGGGGCCAGCAGGCCAACCTGTTTGACTTGCTCGCAGTGGGCCTGCCTGTGCTGGTCGTGCGGGCGCAATCGCAGCACCTATGGGCGCTAGACAACTGGGCTTGGGCCGTCGGCGCGGCAGC
>JARYMK010000303.1 GCA_029907165.1 Anaerolineae bacterium | reverse complement strand
GCCGTGTGGTCGGGAGAGTGAGCGAGCCGCCGGTCGCGTCTTCTTGGGGCACTGTGTGGGCGGGTGGAACGCTGATGTGTGGTCTGCGGCGCAGGGAAAAGGCGTGGTTGTGCTTGGCCTGTTGGCCGGCGGCACTTGACTTTCGCTGTTGAACGTGTAGAATAGCCTCGGAAGCACGGGGCGGTGGCGGAACGGCAGACGCAGCGGACTTAAAATCCGCTGGACGCGAGTCCGTGTGGGTTCGAATCCCACCCGCCCTACTCGTGGTACTCGTCCTCCACCGGAATATCCAGGTCCCCCACCTCTTTCGTGGTCACTTTCACCAGCAGTTGATGCCGGCCGGCTGTCAGCCGCGCCCCCTTTACCCAGACCTGGGCCTCTTCATTCAAATTGAAAATAAAGGGCGTCTGCGGCGTGATGCGCACCGCCGGCCGCTGATTCTCCCCCCGGCCGATGGCGATCCGCTCCACCGCAATCTCCTGCCCATCCAGCACCACCGCCC
>JARYMK010000302.1 GCA_029907165.1 Anaerolineae bacterium | reverse complement strand
CACCCACTGCGGAAGTCAGGTCCGCAGTGCGCCTGTCCGGAGTCCATGCTTTTCAAGTCCGCAGGACTGTTTATGGTCAATCTCCCTCTGGACCAGATTCGAGTCTTCCGGACTTGGAGCAACAAAAAAGAGGGCTCCCGTTTGAAGGAAGCCCTCTTTCTTGGATCTGGACACAATATCTAGTGTCTGAAGGAACCCGAGCTACTATATATGGTATCTGGTAGGGCGGGAGGCCTTCGGACCCTCACCCCCTTAGAGGGAGCGGATTTTAAGTCCGCAGCGTCTGCCGTTCCGCCACCGGCCCACGTGACCCCGTCATTATACCATTGACCGCGGCCACATACTAGCGGGCGCGTTGCCTGACTCGGTTCTATCTTCTGTTGGCCCAATTAGCGTGTGTGCTGGCGTTGGCCATGGGCCCTGCTCTGGCCCCCTGCGTCCCTTGGGAGCTTTCGCAGACGCGTGCCAAGGATCGCAGGGCGTTAGACTGCTAACGCGTCCAG
>JARYMK010000301.1 GCA_029907165.1 Anaerolineae bacterium | reverse complement strand
CACGGCGGCAAGTATACGCCGGGGGCGAAATCCTGTCCAGACGGAGCGCTTTCCAGTCTACGGCGATTGTTTGACGCCACCCTCCCAATCGGCTAAACTAGACGCAAGAACAGGCTAAGGGTTCCCCCATATGGCAGAGAAGCGCGACTACTACGAGGTCCTCGGCGTGGGCCGCACGGCTACGGACGAGGAGCTGAAAAAAGCATACCGAAGGCTCGCGCGCCAGTACCACCCGGATGTCAACAAGAGCCCGGACGCCGAAGCTCGCTTCAAGGAGATCAACGAGGCCTACGAGGTCCTGCGGGACCCTGACAGGCGCGCTGCCTACGACCGCTACGGCCATGCGGGGGTGCAGGGGGCCGGCGGTTTCGCCGACTATCCTGGCTTTGGTTTTGGCGGCCTGAGCGACATTTTCGAAGAGTTCTTCGGCTTTGGTCCGCGCACTGCCGCGCGCCAGGGGCCGGTCCGTGGCAGCGACCTGCGCGTGCAGCTCACCCTCACTT
>JARYMK010000300.1 GCA_029907165.1 Anaerolineae bacterium | reverse complement strand
AAAGATCGCGTCGATGCCGCGCACCTGGTACTCCTTGATGACTCCCATGATGATGACTCGGGCCGCATCGATGTGGCGGCGTCCCCACAGGTACTTGATCCAGCCGATGGGGAAGAGCCGTCCGTCTCGCACGCCGATGAAGGCCTGGTTCACATCCGGCAGCGTGACGGAGACACCGACAGGGCGGTTGCCGACCTCGGCGATGAACACCAGGTCGGGATCCAGGAAGGGCTTCAGAGTGTGGGCGAGGTGGTCGAACTCGGCATCGGTCATGGGGACGAAGCCCCAGTTGCGGCTCCAGGCATCATTGTAGACCTGCTTGGCGAGGGCGATCTCCTCTTCGAGCCGCCGCATGTTGACCTTGCGCACGTGCACCCCGTAGCGCTTTTGGGCAACCTCCGCCGCACGCCGGACTTTCGCCGGCCAGCCCGCACCGTCCTCGCCGATCTCCGCAGCGCGGACGCGATAGGCATAGAGGTCGCGCGCTTTGCGGAAGCCGTAGCGCTC
>JARYMK010000002.1 GCA_029907165.1 Anaerolineae bacterium | reverse complement strand
GATCCGTGGTCCAAAGAATGGGGCCAACCTCACGCCAAAAAAGGCAAGTCAAACTACCGTTGGATCGTGGGTGGCAAACTCGCCTTTGTTGTCAACCGACTTGGGCTGGTCGTCGGTTGGACATGCGACACCGCCAACGTCCACGACAGTGCTTTTCAGCCCCTGATCGCTCAGTTTCAGGACGAAATGGTGGTCTTGGGCGACTGCGGGTTCCATGCGAAAGAGGGAGACCCGCCGAACCTGAAGATATGCCAACGGGGCCAATGGAACGTCCGTATGGTGATCGAGACAGTCCTGTCCATGTTGACCACCGTCTGCCATTTCAAGAAAGTCGCGCATCGCGTCTGGGAGTACTTTCGTGCACGGCTCGGTTTCACGATGGCGGCATTCAATATCCTGGTGCAATGGAATGGCCTTCAGCCAGACAAGGACGGTTTTGTCCGGCTGTCCATCGCCGAGTTCAGTCTGTGAAGTAGCACCATTGGTTAAATAGTCGATGGCGTTTTGTCATACTTGGAAACGGATCATCTATGCCACAATCGTGCAACAGCTGCCCAATCTTCGATCCCGTTAAGCCGGTATGAGTATCACCAAGTATGTCGCAGATTTTTCGAAGTACTGCTTCATCAAATTCGGGAATTTTGGCCATAAAAGATGCTCCCCGGGGGTGCCTAACTATTTTTTATACGGACTCCATCCTTATCCCCTACCTGAGTATCTTAGACGGAATCCGCATAACCCGCCCCAAAGGTTGCATTTGCGGAAATCTTCTGGTATGCTCGCCTCCGGCACGCTCTCCCAGAGCGCCCGTAGAACCTCACCCACAATTATAGCACGCAAATCACAATCGTCAACGCCCTCCCCGCCCGCTTTGACAAGGGCACGGGCGGCCTTATAATTCGGGCGAGTGGGAGACTTTCATCTCTAGGAGCAGCCCGTGAAACCGCGAAGTCAAATCCGCTCGGCCCTGCGGTGGCTAGCGCCCGGCATGCACGTCAAGCGATGGCTCCTGTTGCTCCTGCTGGGCACGACCATCGTGGGCCTGGGTGTGGCGTACATCCTTCGGGAAATCTACGTGCGGTGGACCTTCCCGCCCGTGTTCTATTACCTCACGCTCCAGTTCATCGGGCGGCAGTGGCGCGGGCTTCTGTTCGGCGTGCTGGGGCTGGCGGCCATCGCCATTGCCATCTACCAACTCAACCGCTCGCTGCTGGCGGCGTTCCTGAGGCCGGGGCAGCAGGACGTGGCCGAGGCGGTGTACAAGCACTGGCAGCGCGACCGGGGACCCCGAATCGTGGCCATTGGGGGCGGCACGGGGCTGTCCACCCTGCTGCGTGGGCTGAAGGAGTACACCCAGAACATCACCGCCATCGTTACCGTGGCCGACGACGGCGGCAGTTCGGGCAGGCTTCGCCGGCAGTTGGGCGTGCTGCCGCCGGGCGACTTCCGCAACTGCCTGACGGCCCTGGCCGACGCCGAGTCGCTCACCACGCAACTGTTCCAGTACCGGTTCAACGAGGGCGAGGGGCTGAACGGCCACAGTTTCGGCAACCTGTTCATTGTCGCCATGGCGGGCGTTACCGGCAACTTTGAGCGCGCCCTGCTGGAGTCCAGCAAGGTCCTGGCCGTGCGCGGGCAGATTCTCCCCTCCACGCTGGAGAACGTAACCCTCGTGGCCGAACTGAAGGGCGAGGGCGAGGAGATCTCCGAGGGCGAACCCGCCTGGGTGGAGGGCGAGTCGCAGATACCCGAGAGCGGCCGGCCCATTGAGCGCGTGTTTCTCCAGCCGAGCGACGTACCCGCGTACCCCGGGGCGCTGCGGGCCATCCTGGAAGCCGACCTCATCGTGGCAGGGCCGGGCAGCTTGTACACCAGCGTCCTGCCCAACCTGCTGGTGCCCGACATCGCCAGGGCCGTGCGGGCGTCGCGGGCCAAGAAAATCTACGTGTGCAACGTGGCGACGCAGCGCGGGGAGACCGAGGGGTACACCCTGGCCGACCATGTGGAGGCGCTCCAGCGCCACGTGGGTGCCGACGTCTTCCCCAACGTGCTGGCCAACGACAACCTATCCCCGGATTTGCCCAACGTCCCCGGCGTGGAGTGGGTGAGGCCCGAGTACCCGTCCGACGCCCCGTACCGCGTGTACACGAGCGACCTGGTGGATCGGGAGCACCCCTGGCGGCACGACTCGGCCAAACTGGCGCGCTGGCTCATTGAGTTTTGCGAGAAGGGCAAGTGAGTGTATAATCGCTCGTGAATTCTGGCACAATCTCGGCGCCAGAGTGCACAGGGCGGGGCTTTTCCGACGAGCCCAAGCGGCAGGTCGGAGAAGCGCCGCCGACTTCTGCAAGGAGTGGGGGCAATGAACAAGAAGACAATCCGTGATGTACCCGTAGCGGGCAAGCGCGTTTTCGTGCGGGTGGATTTCAACGTGCCGCTGGAGGGCGGCGAGGTGCGCGATGACACGCGCATCGTGGCGGCCCTGCCCACCATCCGCTACCTGCTGGACGAGAAGGCGCGGGTCATTCTGGCCTCGCACCTGGGCAGGCCCAAGGGCAAGGTCGCGCCCGAGTTCAGCCTGCGACCGGTGGCCAAGCGGCTCGGCGAGTTGCTGGGCATGGATGTGGCATTCGCCGGCGACTGCGTGGGGCCGGAGGCCGAGGCGGCAGTGGCAGCCCTCAAACCCGGCGGAGTGCTCATGCTGGAGAACCTGCGGTTCCATGCCGAGGAGGAGGCCAACGACCCCGAATTCAGCCGAAAACTGGCGGCGCTGGCCGACCTCTACGTGAACGACGCCTTCGGCACGGCCCACCGCGCCCATGCATCCACCGCGGGCATAGCCGCGTACCTGCCCGCTGTGGCCGGGTTCCTGATGGAGAAGGAGATTGACTACCTGGGCCGCGCGCTGGAAACCCCCAAGCGGCCCTTTGTGGCCATCTTGGGCGGCGCGAAGATTTCCGACAAGATCGGCGTGATCCAGAACCTGCTGGGCAAGGTGGATCGGCTCCTCATCGGCGGCGGCATGGCCAACACGTTCCTGAAGGCGCAGGGCTACGACGTGGCGGCCTCGCTGGTGGAGGAGGACAGCGTCGCCGTCGCCAAGGAGTTGCTGGCGCAGGGCGAGGGCAAGATTCTCCTGCCGACGGACGTTGTGGTGGCCGACGCCTTCGCTGCCGATGCGCAGGCCAAGGTGGTGCCCGTGGGGCAGGTCCCCGCCGGGTGGCGCATCCTGGACATCGGGCCGCAGACCGTAAAGGCATTCTCCGAGGCGCTGCGCGGGGCCAAGACGGTGGTGTGGAACGGGCCTATGGGCGTGTTTGAGTTCCCGCGATTCGCCGAGGGGACGTTCGCCATCGCCCACGTGCTGGCGAAACTACCGAAGGCTATTACCATCATCGGCGGCGGCGACTCCGCGGCGGCGGTGGAGCAGGCGGGCGTCGCGGGCAAGATGTCGCACGTGTCCACCGGCGGCGGCGCGTCGCTGGAGTTCCTGGAGGGCAGGACGCTGCCCGGCGTGGCAGTGCTGGCAGACCGATCGTAGGGGCATGGCATGCCGTAGGGGCACGGCGTGCGGTGCCCCTACGGTTGCATCGTAACCTTCATATCCAGCGGCACGGTGTTGTACCACGTGTTGCCGGGCTTCAGCGGGAATAGTTGCCCGTCGGGGCCGATGAGGGTCAGCGGGTCGGGCCGATTGGGCCGCCTCCACGTTACATCCCACGCCTTGCCGTCGCGGAGCACGGTGCCGCGCCCCTCACCCCACAACTGAATCTGGACCGAGCGGGAGCCAAGTTCGTCCTCCACAATAAGCGTCTCCACGTGGTTGACGTACAGGATGACCACGTTGTTCGCCCCGATTTGCTGGTCGATCAGGCGGTCCTTGTGCGGCTCGCCGAGAATGGAATGCAGGTACTGCACCCGTTGAGGATCGTAGGTCCAGGTTACGTCGGAGTAGTACTTGCTGTACGGGATGAAGACCGACACAACTGGCTTGCCGCCAGCAGGTACGGTGGCGTCAAACCGCATCCCGCGGACGTCGCGCTTGCCGAACAAGCCCTTGTTCTTCAGGTAGTCCCAGATGATCTTGGTGTCGGTGAACAAGGTGTGCTCGTAGGCCAGGCCGGGGATTTTCACCCGGTAGAAGAGCGGAGCGCCAAACCAGTCGGAGAAGGCCCGGTCTGCGAAGTCCGACTCGGTGATGAGTCGCGTAACCTCAGGGCTGGCCCCCGAATAGATGAGCGCGCACTGGAACATAGCCGGGATTTCCAGGTCAATCAGGCGGGCGCTTCGCACCGAGCCGATGCGTTCCACCTCCTGGCTGTGATAGATGGCGGTGTAGCGGGTTACGCCGCCCTCGGCCAGATGTTCAAACACGATGTCCGCCGCCTGAAGTCCGGACTGGGGCCGCACCTGGGGCGAATTGGAAATCTTGACGGCGATGGGCGGACGCTGCAGGAGCATCGGGTCGGCGACGGGTAGGCCGGTGAGCGGCCAGACGTTGCCCGCGACCGTGGGCAGCGGCGTGGGGAGCGCCGGCGTCGGTTCGGGAGTGGGCGTTGCCGCCTGGATGGGTGGTGGGGGCGTCGGGGTGGGCGGTTCGGGCGTGGGCGTGGCGGCCGGGCGCGGGGTCTTGGTCGGCGTCGGCGTGGGGGCCGGGCCACCGCAGCCCGCCAGCGGCCAGACCATGACCGCAATGAGCAGGGCCAGAACGCTCAAGTGCAGACAACGCTTCATCTCGTGTCTATCCTCCGGTAGGGTTGTGCGGAAGCGCATCCGCGTTGTGTGGCGCAATCTCCAATTATACCACCTGCGACGCCTTGCGCCAACCGCGCCAGTCCCTCCGCGCGACGGGCCTGGACCCACAACAAGAAGCCCCGACGCGCAGTCGGGGCTTTGCGGGTACCCGCAGGCGGTCAAATCTCCCGGCGGCCCTCCAGCGCCCGCAGGAGCGTGATCTCGTCGGCGTACTCCAGATCGCTCCCCATGGGCAGGCCACGCGCGAGCCGTGTGGCGCGTACCCCCAGCGGGGCCAGCAGCCGCGCCAGGTACATGGCCGTCGCCTCGCCCTCCATGTTCGGGTTCGTGGCAACGATGACCTCGCGCACGCCCCCCTGACGGATGCGCTCAAGGAGCGGCTCTATCTTCAGATCCTCCGGCCCCACGCCGTCCACCGGCGAAATCACGCCGTGGAGCACGTGGTACACGCCGTGGAACTCCCGAGTCCGCTCCACCGCCACCACGTCCAGCGGTTCCTCCACCACGCAGATGAGGCCGTGGTCGCGCGTGTCGTCGGCGCACACGGGGCACGGCGAGGTCTCGCTGATATTGTAGCAGATTTCGCAGAACGTAATGCGCTCGCGGAGTTGCTGCAACGCCTCGGCCAGTTGCGCGGCCTGATCCTTGGGCGCGCGCAGCAAGAAGAACGCGAGGCGCGACGCCGTCTTCGGCCCGATGCCGGGAAGACGGCTAAACTCCTCTATTAGCCGCTCTACGGGTTCGGGCAGGACTCGCGAACCCATGCTCACCTCCACACCTGCCGTCCTCTCGCGCGGGGACGCGATTCTGCGCTACGTGAGTCCGGGGATGGACAGACCGCCGGTAACCGCACCCAGCCGCTGGGCTGCCAGTTCACGGGATTGCCCCAGCGCGCTGTTGAACGCCGCAATCAGCAGGTCCTGGAGCATCTCCACGTCGTCCGGGTCCACCGCTTCCGGCTTGATGGTCAGGGAGACCAGTTCCTGATGGCCGTTCATCACGACCGTAACGACGCCGCCGCCGGCGGTCGCCGTAACGGTCTCATCCTTCAGCGCCTCCTGAATCCGGGCCATCTCCTCCTGCATGCGCTGCAATTGCTGCATGAGGCCGCCCATGCCGCCTCCACCCCCGGCAGGCGCTCTCCATCCGCCTTTTCCTTTGCTCACGGCGTTTCCTCCTCAACAGATGATGGCTTTTCCGGCGCGATGGGTTTCGCCACCGCGCCCAGGTCATTGGTCGCGTATTGGATGACGGGGTCTGTTGCCTCCGACACGGCAGCGTTGGGCGTGGGCTTCGGCGGCGCCGCGTATTTCTTGCCCGCGCGCGCTGCCTCCGCCGCCTTCAACTCCTGCGGCGAGACGACGACCCCCCGAATCGCACAGTGCGCAACCCCTAGCGCCTCGGCCAGCGCCTTCTCGGCCAGCGCCTTCGCTGCATTCTCATTCGCCTTGTGCCGGTGGAACTCGGAGGGGAAGCCCACCACGACCACGTCCCCCTCCACGCGCAAGGGTGCCCCAGACCGCAGCAGGGCCTGAACCGAAAGGGCCAGGGTGCGCGGGGTGCGGGTGCGCAGGTTCTCCACGAACTCGTCCCAGCGGTGGTGAACCGCGTCCAAATCCACGATGCCCTCGCCTGCCGGCGCGGTGCTGGCGGGCGCGGCGGCCGGCGCTGACGCTGCTGCGGGCTGTTCACGCCTGGGCTGGGCGGCCACCGGCTGGGGCTCCTGGGGCGCAGGCTGCGGCTTTGGCTCTTGCCTGGGAGTGGCTGCCGGTGCTGGCGCGGGGCGCGGTGCCGGTTTCGGCTGCTGGGCAGGTTGCACCGACTGCGCTGGTGCGGGCGCGGCCTCGGGCTTGACAATCGCCTCGGTCAATGCCAATTCCAGCGGCAGTTGCGGCAGGATGTTGCCCTTGATCTCCAAACTGGCCTGCGTGAGCAAACGCGACAGGCGGAGCAAATCCTCCACCCGCAGCGCCTCGGCCTGGGCGCGCATGCGGGCCTCGGTCTGGGCGCCCGCTGCCGTGAGCGACGGGGGATTGCCCGCCTTCACCTGCAGCAGGTCGCGCACATAGTCCAGCAGTTCGGCGGTCAACTGGCGCGGGTCCAGCCCCTGATCCACCAACTGGGCCACAAGCCCCAGCGCCCCCTTCAGGTCGCCCTGCACCACATCGTCCAGCAGGTCGGCCAGCGGCTCCACGGACACCGCGCCGAGCATGGCCTGCACCAGTTCGCGGGTGATGGAGTCGCTCCCATAGGACGACAGTTGATCCAAGAGCGAAATCGCGTCGCGCATGCTGCCCGTCGCGCTCCGTGCGATGAGTTCCAGCGCGTCCTGATCCGCCTTGATGCCCTCGGCGTCGGCGATGAACCGCAGCCGCCCGACAATCAGGTCCAGCGGGATGCGGCGGAAGTCAAATCGCTGGCAGCGAGAGATGATGGTGGGCGGTAACTTGTGCACCTCGGTGGTCGCCAGGACGAAGATGACGTGGGCGGGCGGCTCCTCCAGTGTCTTCAGCAGCGCGTTGAACGCCTCGGGCGTGAGCATGTGGACTTCGTCAATGATGTACACCTTGTAGCGGGCCACGTTGGGCGAGAAGTTCACCTGCTCGCGCAGGGTGCGCACCTCGTCAATGCCGCGGTTGGACGCGCCGTCAATCTCAATGAGGTCCAGCAGCCGCCCTTCGTTCAAAGCCTGGCAGACGGCGCACTGGTTGCAGGGCTTGGGGCCATCCTCGGCAAGGCAGTTCACGGCCTTGGCCAGAAGGCGGGCCATGGTGGTCTTGCCCGTGCCGCGAGGGCCAGCGAACAGATAGGCATGGGCGATGCGCCCCTGGGCTAGCGCGCTGGTGAGCGTGCGCACCACGTGCTCCTGGCCCACCACTTCGTCAAACGTCTGGGATCGCCACTTGCGGTACAATGCTTGCGCCACGGTCTTCCTCCCGCGCGTAGTGTAGCATTTCTGCGGGATTTGCGCAAGGTGATTCACCGCAGAGAACACGGGTTTGGAACACGAAAGGCACGAAAGAACGCGAAAGGCGCGAAAGAGTTCGCGCCCTTCGCGGTCCAGATCTCCGGTCGTTTCTCTGCGCACTCTGCGTCTCCGCGGTGAATCTTTAAAAATCTGCCGCGCGGAAAACTCTTGCGCCCAACGCCCGATTCTGCTACAATGGGCTAAACCCCCAGGGAGGTGCTCATTATGGAATCCCTCAAAGCGCGCATCCTTGCAGAAGGCCGCAACATGGGCCGCGGCATCCTCAAAGTGGACAGTTTCGTCAACCACCAGGTGGACGCCGCCCTCATGCACGAGGTCGGACAGGAACTGGCCCGCCGCTTCGCCAACCTCGGCGTTACCAAAGTCCTCACCGCCGAGATTTCGGGCATCGCCCCCGCCCTGATGACTGCACTGGCCCTCGGCGTGCCCATCGTGTACGCCCGCAAGACCAAGCCTATCACCATGCCCGAACGCATCTACACCCGCACCGCGCCCTCGCACACCAAAGGGCACGAGGTCGCCCTGATGGTCTCGCCCGAATTCCTGGGGCCGGGCGACCGCGTCCTCATCGTGGACGACTTCCTCGCCACCGGCAAGACCATTGACGCCCTGGTGCAGATCGTGCGCGACGCGGGCGCGGAACTGGTGGGCATCGGCGCGGTGATTGAGAAGACCTTTGAGGGCGGGCGCGCTGTGTTGGAACACTACGGCGTGCCCATCTACGCTCTCGTTACCATCACCAGCATGGAAGACGGCAGAATTACATTCGCCAATGGAGTAGGATCGTGAGCGGCGGCGCGCAGACCTCACCCCCGGCTCCTCTTCACCGCGGCGAGAGGGGAAGCGGCGAGACCATCGTCGTGCTGGACTTCGGGTCGCAGTACGCGCAACTCATCGTGCGGCGCGTGCGCGAACAGCACGTGTACTCGGTCCTCGTGCCCTACGACGCGCCCGAGGACGAGATCATGGCGCTGTCGCCGGTGGGGTTCATCCTGTCGGGCGGGCCGGCTAGTGTGTATGACGAGGGCGCGCCCCCGCTGCCGCCCTACGTCCTGCGAAGCGGCCTGCCGGTGTTGGGCATCTGCTACGGGATGCAACTGCTGGCTCACGCCCTGGGCGGCAGGGTAGCCCCGTCGTCCCGCCGCGAGTACGGCCCCGCCGAACTGTACGTCAACGACCTGGAGTCGCCCCTGTGGGAAGGGCTGCCGTTCTCGTTCCAGGTCTGGATGAGCCACGGCGACGCCATCGCCGAACTCCCGCCTGGGTTCCAGACCCTGGCGTCCACCGACAACTCGCCTATCGCAGCCATGGGTCACCCGGAGCGTCGCATCTACGGTGTCCAGTTCCACCCGGAAGTCGCTCACACGCCGCTGGGCAAGGACATCATTCGCAACTTCTTGTACGGCGTGTGCGGGTGCCTGGGCACTTGGACACCCGAATCGTTCATTGCATCCACGATCGCGTCCATCCGGCGGCAGGTGGGGGATGAGCGGGTCATCGGAGCGCTGTCGGGCGGCGTGGACTCCACGGTGGCCGCCACGCTCGTCCAGCGGGCCATCGGCGACCGCCTGACGTGTGTCTTCGTGGATCACGGCCTGCTGCGCGAGGGCGAGGCCGAGGCAACGCTGCGGATGCTGCGCGAGCGGGCGGGGCTGAACGTCATCGCCGTAGACGCATCGGCGCGCTTCCTGGACGCGCTGGCCGGCGTCGCGGACCCCGAGGCCAAGCGCCGCATCATCGGTGAGACGTTCATCCGCGTATTTGAGGACGAGGCGGCAAAACTCGGAGAGGCGCGATTCCTGCTCCAGGGCACGCTGTACCCCGACGTCATTGAGAGCACGACGCGGGAGACCAAAGCCGCCGCCCGCATCAAGACGCACCACAACGTGGGCGGGCTTCCGGCCGATCTGCGTTTTCAGTTGGTGGAGCCGCTCAAGTACCTGTTCAAGGACGAGGTGCGCGAGGTAGGGCTGGCGCTGGGGCTTCCGCCGGACATCGTGCACAAGCAGCCGTTCCCAGGGCCGGGGCTGGCCGTGCGCATCATCGGCGAGGTAACGGCCGAGCGGCTGGCGACCCTGCGCAGGGCCGACGCCATCGTGAGGGAGGAGATTGAGGCGGCGGGTCTGGGCCGCGAGGTGTGGCAGTACTTCGCCGTGCTTACGCCGGTCCGGTCCGTGGGCGTCATGGGCGACGGGCGGACGTACCTCAACACCGTGGCCGTGCGCGCGGTTACCAGCCTGGACGGCATGACGGCCGACTGGGCGCGCCTGCCCTACGCGGTCCTGGCGCGGATTTCCAACCGCATCGTCAACGAGGTGCCCGGCGTGAACCGTGTGGTGTACGACATCTCCAGCAAGCCGCCGGCAACGATAGAGTGGGAGTAAGCAGGCCGCCGTGCGAGGAGCAAGGCGCCTGGTACGACGCACGTCGGAAGTGGGTCGCACCGGCCAGCAGATCTGTCATTGCGAGGGCGCGCAGCGCCCGAAGCAATCTGCGCGATGGGAGATTGCTTAGCTTCGCTCGCAATGACAACAAGGGGGAGGCCCACGGCGGCTATGGAAAGCCGCCCTACGAAACCGTCGTTACGAGGAAATGGCACGAGCAAGGAGTGGGATGATACGCATTGTGCACTTCGCCGATTTTCACCTGGGGACCGAGGCCTACGGGCGCATGGATCCCGAAACCGGCCTGCCCAGCCGCGTCGTGGACTTCCTGGCCGTGCTGGACGCGATGGTGGAGTACGCGCTTGGCAACGACGTCCACCTCGTCGTCTTCGCGGGTGATGCCTACAAGACCCGCGATCCCAACCCCACGTACCAGCGCGAGTTCAATACCCGCATCCTGAAACTGGCGCGGGCGGGCATTCCGGTGGTCCTGGTGGTGGGCAACCACGACCTGGCTCCTGCCGAGGGCCGCGCCAGCACTCTGGACGTCTTCACCACGTTCAGCGCCGACAACGTGTACGTGGGCCGCACCATTGGACTGCTCCGCATAGACACAAAGGCCGGGCCGGTGCAGGTGGTAACCCTGCCCTGGGTGCTCCGTAGCCGCTTCCTGACCAAAGAGGCCACGCGCGGCAAGTCGGTCAAAGAAGTGGACGAGATGCTTATAGAGACCATTCTCAGGCTGCTGAACAAGGAGAAGCAGGGCCTCTCCCCCGACGTGCCCGCCATCCTGGCCGCCCACGCCAGCATCCAGGGCGCAGCCTTCGGAGTGGAGCGCAACATCATGCTGGGCCAGGACCTGCTGCTGCCTGCGGGCGACATCGCCGACCCGGCTTTTGACTACGTGGCGCTGGGCCACATTCACAAGCACCAGGTGTTGCGCGAAAGCCCGCTGGTGGTATACGCGGGGAGTATGGAGCGCGTGGACTTCGGCGAGGAGAAGGAAGAAAAAGGGTTCGTTGTGGCCGAGGTGGAGAAAGGCCGCGCCCGCTTTGAGTTCCATCCCGTCCCCGCGCGCCGCATGGTAAGCGTGCGCGTGGACGTCAAGAGCGATGACCCCACCCAGGAGGTGCTGAAGGCCATCGCCCGCGCCAAGCCCAAGGGCGCCATCATCCGCGTGTCCGTCCGCGCCACCGAGGACCAGGCCCTGCGCATTGACCAGAAGGCCCTGCGCGATGCCCTGGCCGACGCCTTCTTTGTGGCTAGCGTGAACATTGACGTGGATCGGCAGACCCGCACGCGTCTGGGTGTCGGGGCGCTGGAGCAACTGACGCCGGAGCAAATCCTCGCCCGCTACCTGGAGCAGAAGGGCGAGCCCAAGGAACGTTTTGACCTGCTATTGGAGAAAGGGAGCGAGGTTCTGAAAAAGGCAGCCACAGGACAGGATTAGTACTTGACCACAGGGAGAATTGTGAGTTGTCATTGCGAGGGCACGGAGTGCCCGAAGCAATCCCAGCCCTATCTGTCGTGCTGAGCGAAGCGAAGCATCTCGGTTGCCGAGGTTGCTTCGTCGCTGCGCTCCTCGCAATGACATGCCCCCGCAAGTACCAGCCCGGCATCTGAACGGGGCATGGGGATTGCACCGACGGATGTAGAGCGAAGCGGCAACTGTTCTTTCCGCGGGGTGGAGGAGGGAGAAGTATGGCAGTGGATCTCACCTCAACAGTGGGCCTGTTCAGCATCGTGGACGGCACCGTCCAGGACGAGGCCCCCAACCTGCTGGTAACGCGGGGGCCGCTGGACCCCCAGAGTCGCGAGGCGGGCCAGTTGGCCATCGCCGTGGAACTGGTGGGCCGCTCCCTGGGCGAGGAGGAGATTTACGAGGAACTCCTCCAGGCCATCAGCGACGCCTACTTCCGCCACGCGGGCAGCATCACCGCGCGCCTGCAGGAGGCCATCCAGGAGGCCAACGCGCTCCTCGTCCACGCCAACGTGGGGCTTCTGCCCGAGGAGCGCCTGCTGGGCGGCGTTACCTGCGTGTTCCACATGGGGCAGGACGTGTACATCGGCCAGGCAGGCCCGGCGGTCGTGTACCTGGGGCAGAAGGGCAGCCTGCGCCGATTCCCGGAATCCTCGCCCTGGCTGCAGAGACCGCTCCCCAGCGCCCCCGAGCGGCTGTACCCCGCGCCTCTCGGCGTCCACGCCACCGTACACGCGAACCTGTTCCATGCATCGGTGCAGCCCGGTGATGCCATCGTCCTGGGCACGACCGCGTTGGCCCATACCGTGGCGACGAAGGATGTGGGAGAGGCTGTGCTGTTTCAGCCCATTGACGACGCGCTTTACAACCTGGCGCGTCTGTGCGGCGACGCCGAGGTGGCCTGCATGGTCATCCTCATCCACGCCAAAGGCGAGCCGCCAGTGGCCGCTGCGCCCGCGCCAAGCGCCCCGGCCGAGGCTCCCGCTGAACCCGAAGCGCCCCCTGAGATGGAGCCGGCGGCCGCGCCCGAAGAACTGGCGGAGGCCGAGGAATTGGTGGAAGAGGGTCTCGTCGCCGCCGACTGGGAGACGGCCGCCGAGACGCTGGTTCCCATGCCGCCTCCCAAAGCCGTCCCCCGCCTAGAAGAGTCGGTTTTGCCCGCCATGCCCGCGAGAGCGCCTGCGCGGGCGGCAAGGGGCGGCTTCTCCCTGCTGGGGCTAGGCCGCGCCCTGCGCAGGGGCCTCGCGACGTTCTTATCCGACGCGGCGCTGGGGTTCGCCGTGGTCGTCGGCTGGCTGGCCGCGCTGTTCCGCCCTCGGCCGCGCCCCGCCGTCGCCCGCCCGCGTCCCGCACCTGCCGCCCGCCCAGCCAGGCCCTCGGTGCGGCGGCTGTGGCTGCTGCTGGCCGTCGCCATCCCGCTGATCGTTGTCCTCATCCTGGTAACGCAACTCATCCAGTCCAAGCAGCGGCTGCAACAGTACAATGGCCTGCTGCGCATGGCGGAGACGAAGGTTGGTCTCGCCCAGCGCGCCCCGACCGTCCAGGAGAAGCAGGTGCTCCTGACCGAGGCGCTGGTGCTGGTAGAGCAGGCCCGCCAGATACGTGCGCAGGACCCGCGCACGGCGCAACTCGCCGCCCAGGTGCAGGCCACGCTGGACCAAGTGGAGGGCACCGTCCGCCTGGACGCACCGCGCGTCCTGTATCAGGCGTCCGCCGCCGAACAGGCCGCATGGGATGGGCTTGTCATCGCGGGGTCGGACGTGTACCTACTGGACAGCAAGAGCGGCCGCGTGGTGCGCAGGACGCTGGACGAGACGGGCGTGGAGCTCCAGCCAGACCAGAGCGCGCCCGGAATCGTAACACGAGGGGCCACCGTCGGGGGATACACCGTTGGCAGCCTGTGGAAGATGGCTTGGGCGGCGGCCGTGGACAACCGCGCATCCAGCGGCTTGCTCGTGGTTACAGGCGACCGCCGACTCCTGGAATACAGCCCGCGGCGGGGGGTGAGCCTGCTCGCGCTCGCCGGCACGGACAAGTGGCAGCAGCCCGCGGCCATGGCGTCCTACCGCGGCAACCTCTACGTTCTGGACGCGGGCGGCAACCAGATATTCCGGTATTCGGCGACCGCCAACGGGTACGAAAGCCCGCCCGACGAGTGGTTCGCCCTGGCGCAGACCCGTGACCTGCGCGGCGCGGTGGACATCGCTATTGACGGGGCCATTTACGTGCTGTACGGCACGGGCCGCCTGGAGAAGTTCAAGCGGGGCGATAAGCAGCCGTTCTCGCTGGAGGGCCTCGCCCAACCGCTCCAGCAGCCCGTCGCCGTCTACGCCGACGTGGACGAGGAGGTCGAGCACGTGTACGTGGCGGACCCAGGCGCGCAGCGCGTGTTGCAATTCGCCAAGGACGGCAAGTTCGTGCGACAGTTCCGGTTCCGTGAGGGGGACTTCTTCGCCCGCATCACCGACCTGCGCGTAGATGAGGCCAACGCGCGGCTGTACTTCACCGCGGGCGACGCGCTGTACGTGTGCGGCCTGCCGAGGTAGGGGCCGTTCGTGCTACAACCGCAGTTCTGGTCTGTCATTCTGAGCGGAGCGAAGACCCCTGGCCGTGCCCGGCCTTGCGCTGTTCCGAGGCGAAATTCCTCGTCGCTCCGCTCATCAGAGTGACAAATGCAGTTGTAGCATCAGGCGGGAGCGTCGGGCTGCCTGGCAAAGGCGCGTGGGCCGGGCATAAGATTGACCGCCTCGAGCGCAACGAGCAAGGCCGCCCAATGGCGAAGCCACCGCGCCGTTCACCTGCACCGCGAAGCGCAGCAGAGCGGCGGCAGGTGCAAGCGCAGGTTGGGCGGGCCTTCTGCTGCCAACTCCATATGCCGGACCCATCAGTCGGCTGCTTTGCTCTCCAGAAAGGACTTGATTCCCGCCAGACGCCTCGCGATCATCCGAGAAAACGTCGCCCCGATCAAGGGGCTGAATAGCCTCATCCATCCGCTTGGCCACAAACTCTGCCGCTGTACCAACCGCGTCCCTGATTCAACGGCTTCAAAGCGGTACGTTAGCTCTCCCGCCATACCCAGCGCGACAAACCTGTACGCCAGCCGCTGGCCGGGCTCGTACCCAACGACCTCTGTCAGGATCTCTCCGGTCACAAACGGCATCACCTGCACGACTTCGCGGTATTGTGTGCCAATGCCGACAGGACCAGGCGTGACCTTGTCATAGACCGGAACGATGGTGCCCTTCTGCCCGGCATGTTGATCGATGTCCCTGAAGAAGGCGAAGACCTCCTCCAACGGCCTGTTGATGACGGCTGAAAGCTCGAACTCCATGATGGTAGTACTCGCATTCTGCCCTGAAGGCCCGCCCAACATGTATTATGCTGCAATCCGCTACGCGGACGAACCCCCGCATGATATGCCTTCCGGGGCGCGTTACGCGGAAGATCTGCCGCTCGTGCACACCACGAACCGCATACGCCACAGCGGGTTCGCTGCCCCGCCGCTCATATTGTACCAGCACGGTTGCGGGAGGTCAACGGTTTGCTGCCGCCGCGCCCGCCTACGCCGCCCTGTGGAATCGCCGCGGCCCGCACGCCAGCACGATGGCCGCTGCCACAACCGCCGTAACCCCCACCACGAACCGGTAGGACGATACGAAGGCCCCCGACTCGGCCAGCGCGAAGGCCACCGTATTGGACATGGCGTGGAACACGCTCACGAACAGCAGGCTGCGACCCGTGCCGTTGTACAGCCACGTGTAGATCACCGTCAGCGCGACGCTGAACACCACCTCGCCCACCCACGGCAGTTGCGACATGGGCGAAACGGGGTTTAGGTACAGCGGCAGGTGCCACAGACTCCACAGCAGGCCCATGACGACGGCGATTGCCAGGTCGCTGTATCGCTCCTGCAAGCGCGGCAGCGCGAACCCGCGCCAGCCGATCTCCTCCCAGACATTGGACAGGAGCATCGTAACGAAGATGGCGGGCAGGGCAGCCCAGTTGAAGCGCAGCACCGCGTCAAACCGCTCGCCGAACAGCGCGCCCACGCCCAGCGCCGCCGCCGCAATGCCGAACCATGCCAGGAACGCGAACGCCCACCATCCCCAGGAAGCCCGCCACCAGGTCAGCGGCGCGAACAACTCGCGCGGGCCGTCCTTGCCCTTCAGCGCCCAAATCACGAGGACGGCGGCCAGCGTGGGGCCTGCGCCGCCGAGAAGGCTGAACAGGGGACTGTCAAACGGGAACAGGCCGCGGGCGTGCAGGGTCTGCGGGAACCAGCCCAGCCACGCGAGGGCGAACGCCAGCACGTAGAACGCGGCCACAGGGTAGCGCCGAACCAGATTGGGTCGTGTGGTCTCCATGCTTGCCCTCCGAATCCGTGGTTATGTGAATGCAACACGGCGGCCGCGGTGCTACGAGCCTGCACCCGACGCCCCGCCGCGCCGCGAAGCCCACACGAATACCCCCGCCAGGGCCACAAGCGCGATGAGTTTGTACAGCCGCGTGGAGATGAGCAGCGCCATCCCGCCGAACAGCGCGCAGAAGGCGTAGTACGCCAGCACGATGCGCCGCTGCGACCACCCCATGTCGGCCAGGCGGAAGTGAAGATGCCCTCGGTCGCCTTGGCCGATGGGCTGGCCCCGCCGAATGCGCGACACGATCTGCCATGCCACGTCCATGATGGGGATGCCCAGCACCAGCAGGAGCGTCGCCACCTTGCCCCCGGCCACGATGGACAGCGTGCCCAGCGCGAACCCCAGGAAGTACGACCCGCCGCTGCCCATGAACACCCGCGCCGGGTGGAAGTTGTACGGCAAGAAGCCCAGCGTGCTCCCCAGCAACGCCAGCGGCAGGAGCGCCACGCTGTGCTGCCCTTCGCGCGCCATGTGGATGGTGAGCACCAGCGCGGCGATGGCCGTAACCCCAGCCGCCAGGCCGTCCAGCCCATCCAGGAAGTTGACCGTGTTCATCGCGCCCATGATCCAAAACAGCGTCAGGGGAACGGTGATGTACCAGGGGAACCAGATTTGCCGATTGGTCAGCGGGTTGTTGACGACCTCAATGAAGATGAGGAACAGCATGGCGATCCCCGCTGCGACCGCTTGCACCACAAACTGCGGCCACGAGGGAAGTTCGCGGGCGTCGTCCCAGATGCCCGCCGCGAAGACGAAGACGCTGCCGAGGAGCACTCCCAGAAGGCGGGTAGCCTCGTTCGGGTCGTTGGTGGCGGGGCGGACGCCGTCGGGCAGCAGGTGCATGACCAGGATGCCCGTCATGAACGCGGCGAACAACGCCACTCCGCCCAGGCGCGACACGCGGCCCGCGTGCTTGCGCCGCCCGCCCGGCACGTCGGCGATGCCCAGGCGCAGGCCCAGCCGCCCCGCCAGCGGCGTCAGCGCCAGCGACACCAGAAACGAGGCCGCAAACACCAGCGCAAACGCCATTCCCTACCCCGTCCCAAACTGTCGGTCGCCCGCGTCGCCCAGCCCGGGCACGATGTAGCCGCGCTCGTTCAGCCGCTCGTCTATGGCCGCCACGTGTATGGGGATGTCCGGGTGGGCGGTGCTGAGCCGCTCAATCCCTTCGGGCGCGGCGATGATGCCCACGAACTTGATGCGCTTGGCCCCCCAGCGCTTCAGGATGTCGGCCGTCGCCACCGCCGAACCGCCCGTCGCCAGCATGGGGTCCAGGATGAGGCACACCTGCACCGTCGGGTCCACAGGCAGGCGGTTGTAGTACTCCACGGGCCGCAGCGTTCGCTCGTCGCGGTACAGGCCGATATGCCACACCTCGGCCGACGGCATCATCTCCCAGATGCCTTCCACCATCGCCAGCCCCGCCCGCAGGATGGGCACAAGGCCGATCTTCTCGGCCAGTTGCGCGCCGTTGTACGGGGCCAGCGGCGTCTCAACCTGGGCGGGCTTCAGGGCCAGATCGGCCGTCGCCTCGTAGGCCAGCAGGATGGCGATCTCGCGCACCAACTCGCGGAACTTCTTGGGCTCGGTGCGCTTGTCGCGCAGGAGCGTCAGTTTGTGCTGGATGAGCGGATGTCGGGATGCAAAGACCTGCATGCGTGACTAGACCTCCGAAAGAGTGTACCGGGCACTGGATTTCAGGCCACACTTCCTCCTGTCATTGCAAGCGGCCTGGCGGGTTCACGTGCGACGCGCCTGCCTTCTCACATCATCACGAGCGAAGCGGTCTCGCCCCTCTGCGTTCTCCGCGCTCTCTGCGGTGAATCCGCCCGCCAGGTCGGTGCGCCCACTATACGGCGGCGGGGCGCACCTGTCAAGCGCAAGAAAAGGGCCTGCACAGGAACCCGTGCAGACCCTCTTCGTTGCAATTCGCGCGGTTGGGCGGCTACGCTTCCCCGCAGAGTTTCAGCAGGCGCTCCCACTTCCCGTCCACATCCGCCTGGATGCGCTCTATCATGTACTGGTTCTCCGGGCGGAACAGGTGGCGGAAGCGGCCCTGGGCCTCTAGCCATTCGGTAACGGGCTTCTTGACCTTGGGCTTGTAGGTGAGCCGCCACACGCCGTTCTCCACCTCGTACAGCGGCCAGACGCAGGTCTCCGTCGCCAGTTTCATGACCTCCACGGTGGTAGACGTGTCGTGCCGCCACCCGCGGTTGCAGGACGACAGGACGTTCAGGAACGCCGGGCCGTCGGCGGCCACGCCCTTGCGGGCCTTCTCCATCAGGTCGCGCCAGTTGTGGGGCGACGCCTGGGCCACATAGGGGATATTGTGCGCCGCGCAGATGGCCGTCAGGTCCTTGCGGGGCTGCATCTTGCCCGGGATGACCTTGCCCGCGGGCGATGTGGTCGTGTTGGCCCCCAACGGCGTGGCGCTGGAACGCTGGATGCCGGTGTTCATGTACGCCTCGTTGTTGTAGCAGACGTACATCATCTTGTGCCCGCGCTCCAACGCGCCCGACAGGGCCTGGATGCCGATATCATACGTGCCGCCGTCGCCACCGAAGGCGATAAACTTCACGTTCTGCTCGGGAATCTTGCCCCGCTTCACCAGGGCGCGGTACGCCGTCTCCACGCCGCTCATGGTGGACGCGGCGTTCTCAAAGGCGTTGTGAATCCAGGGCACGCGCCACGACGTATAGGGGAAGATGGTGGTGGACACTTCCAGGCAGCCGGTGGCATTGGCCAGGACGACAGGCTCGTCAATGGCGGCCAGAATCTGGCGCACGACGATGCCCGCGCCGCACCCCGCGCACAGGCGGTGTCCCGGAGCCAGCCGGTCCTCGCGCTTGGACAGTTCTTTGAGATTCAGTTTCGTTGCCATGTTGTTCTCCTTTCCCGCCTACTCGCGCACGCCGACGTAGGAGACCAGTTCGGACACCTTGCCGGTCTCGGCGATCTGGAGCAGGCTGCGGAATACGCCCTCAATCTGCGAGGGGACGATGTCGCGCCCGCCCAGGCCGAACACGAAGTCGGCCATGGGGACGCCCGCATCGTAGATTTTCATCGCCGCCGCCAGTTCCAGGAACAGTGGCCCTGCGTTGCCCATGGAGCCGAACGAGATGGCGCGGTCCATGACGCCGACCGCCTTCAGATGCTGCAGGGCAGCCACCATTTCCTGGGCCGGGAACGGACGGAAGACGCGCGGCTTGAGCAGGCCCACCTTCGCCCCCTGCGCCCGCAGTTTGTCCACGGCGGCGCGGGCCGTGCCGGCGGTGGACGACGACACCACAACCGCCACCTCGGCGTCGTCCAGGCGGTACATCTCAAACAGGCCGTACTTGCGCCCGAACGTCTTGGCGAACTCGTCGGCCACGTCCAGGATGACCTTCTGGGCATGGCGCATGGCTTCCACCTGCTGGCGCTTGTGCTCAAAGTAGTAGTCGGTGAAGTCCAGCGGGCCGTAGGTTACCGGATGGTCCAGGTCCAGCAGCGAGTGCTTGGGCTTGTACTCGCCGACGAACGCCTTGACCCAGGCGTCGTCAAAGATTTCCACGCGCTCCTCGGCGTGGGACGTGATGAACCCGTCAAACAGCACCATCACCGGCAGCAGCACGTCGGGGTGCTCGGCGATGCGCACGGCCTGGATGACCGTGTCGTAGGCCTCCTGTGCGTTCTCGCAGAACAGGTGAATCCAGCCCGCGTCGCGCGCGCCCATGGAGTCCGAGTGGTCGCAGTGGATGTTGATGGGGGCCGACAGCGCGCGGTTCACGTTGGTCATGATGATGGGCAGGCGATTGGACGCCGCCACGTACAGGATTTCCCACATGAACGCCAGGCCCGCCGACGAGGTGGCCGTCATGACGCGCGCGCCCGCAGCCGCAGCGCCCACGCACGCGCTCAAGGCGCTGTGCTCGCTCTCCACGGTGATGAACTCGGTGTCCACCAGCCCGTCGGCGACGAACTCCGAGAACGTCTGCACGATGGCGGTCTGGGGTGTGATGGGGTACGCGGCGACGACGTCGGGGTTGATCTGTCGCATCGCCTCGGCGACGGCGCCGGTCCCGTCCAGTGCTTTGAACTCGCTCATTTGGCACCTCCCGCGCGGCCAGGCTCATCCACCATTTCCCTGGAGCCGCCGAACTCGGCCTCGTCGTGCATCTCAATGCACTTGACGGGGCACACGTTGGCGCAGATGCCGCAGCCCTTGCAGTGGAGCAGGTCAAACCCTACCATCTTCTCATCCTTGACGCGGATGCTGGAGTCGGGGCAAAAGACCCAGCAGAACATGCAGTTGGTGCAACGGCTGGCATCGCGCACGGGGCGGAAGGCCCGCCACGCGCCTGTGTTGTATTGCGCGGAGTTACCCGCTTCCAGAATCATGCCTCCGATGGGGAGGTCCTTCCAACCTTTAGCCACAGTGTTCCTCCTTTCCGACGAGGGCTAGCCCTCTTTGACTTCTTCGGCGGCGCGACGAATCGCGGCGATGTTGGCTTCCACGATGTCGGCCTTCATGTGCTTCTTGGTGAACCGCTGGCGGGTCTGCTCCACGATGGCCTCCACGTCAAACAGGCCCGTGGCCTTGACCAGCGCGCCCAGCATGGGCGTGTTGGTGATCTCACGCCCCAGCGTCTCAATGGCGATGCGGCTGGCGTCCACCGTGAAGACGCGCCCCGTGCGGAGGTTGAGTTGCTCGCGGATTTCCGCGGGCGAGGCGCTGGTGTTGACCAGCAGGATGCCATCGGGCTTGAGGCCCTCGGTTACGTTCACCGTGCCCAAGAGCGTGGGGTCCAGCACCACCACCACGTCGGGCTCCTCAATCTGGCAGTGCAGGTCAACGGGGTGATCGCTGATGCGGGTGAAGGCCTGAATCGGCGCGCCCATGCGTTCGGGGCCGTACTCGGGGAACGCCTGGAAGTACAGGCCCGCATCCAGCGCGGCCTCGGCGAGGACTTTTCCCGCCGTAACCGCGCCCTGGCCGCCACGGCCATGCCAACGTACTTCTACCAACTTGCTCATATTTCCTCCTCTTGCCTGTCGCTGCGCACGGCAAGCCATGATGTTGTGTTTGGGTGGTCAATGCGAAAGGCACAAAATGAGGGCAGCCCGCCTGTCGGCGACTGGCCCTGCTCAGGGCATCTCAATAGGAAACGAAGAGCGCGACGTGCCCAACCATTGTACTCACCAAACATCCTGCGTCATAGGTTCAGCGGGGATTTTACCCCAGAAACGCCCCCTTGTCAAAGCCTTTGTTTCCGCGTTCACACACGAGCCGCGGAAAATCTCGGCGTGGCGCCTCCGTACGGGCGACCTGCGGGTCGCGTGCATAGCGCCACCCTCACCCTAGCCCTCGCCCGCGCGGGGCGAGGGGATTGCGCCGACTTCGCCCGATGCTGAAGCCCGTCGGGCTGTAGGGGCATAGCAGGCTACGCCCCTACACGCGGCGGGGGTTTAGCCCCGCGCCGCGCGGCGGGCCCACCTTTTCGCGTCTTTCGTGCCCTTTTGCGAGTTTCGCGATCCAAACGCCCGCCCCACCCACCTGCGCGGGGCCAGGGGACAGACCTGCGGGCTGCCCCAGCCGCCATTCTCCGTTTCGACGCCTGTTGTGGTATAATAGCCGAAGTAACCCACCGAGGGAACCCGCGAACATGGCGATCACCGTTGACATCCAGGCTCCGGCTCCCTGGCTGGACGAGGAATGGAACCGATTCGTGGAGCGCCACAGGCACGGGCACCTGCTCCAGTCCTGCCAGTGGGCGCAGTTCAAGTCGCACCACGCGTGGTCGGCGTGCAGGGTCGTCGCGCGTCAGGATAGCGATCTCGTGGCCGGGGCGCAGGTGCTGTTCCGCCGCGTGGGGCCCGTCTCGGTGGCCTACGTGCCCAAAGGCCCCGTAGTGGACTGGGACAACCCGACCCTGGTCGGGGCCGTCGTGGACGGGCTTCACGCCATTTGCCGACGGCGGGGCGCCATCTTCCTGCGCGTGGAGCCCGACCTGCCCCACAACCCCGATTTGGCGCAGCGGTTGGTAGCCCTGAAGTTCCACTTCGCGGGCAAGGTGCAGCCCCTCAGCACCCTGCACCTGGACATTGACCGCGACCCCGACGAAATCCTGGCGGGGATGAAGCCCAAGACGCGCTACAACATCCGCCTGGCCGAACGCAAGGGGGTGCAGGTGCGCGAGGGGTCAGAGGCCGACGTGTCAGTGTTCTACCGCCTGTCGCAGATCACCAGCCTGCGCGACGACTTCCCCATCCACGCCGAGGCATACTACCGCGACGCGTACCGCATCTTCGTGCCCTCGGACATGGCGCGGCTCCTGCTGGCCGAGTACAACGGCGAGGTCATCGCGGGGCTGATGGTCTTCGCTTTCGGAGCGACCGCCTGGTACATGTACGGCGCGTCATCCAACCGCTACCGCAACCTGATGCCCAACCACCTGCTCCAGTGGCGCGCCATCCAGTGGGCGCGGGCGCGCGGGTGCAAGGTGTACGACTTCTGGGGCATCCCCGACGAGATCGGCCAGAACCCGGACCTGGCCGCCCTCGCCTCGCAGCGGAGCGACGGGCTGTGGGGCGTGTACCGCTTCAAAGAGGGATTCGGCGGGCGGGTCGTGCGGTACATGGGCGCGTATGATTTCGCCTACGTGCCGCTGGTGTACGCGGCAGGCACGACCCTGTGGCCTCGCCTGCGCCACTTCCTGTACCGCTTGCGCCGCCAGCGCCTGCCCGAGAGCGAGGTCAGCGTGGAGTAACCCGCGCTACACTGGGTCCTTCGGCGGGAGCGGGCGGCTCGCCATCTCCAGCCAAGCCTCTCGCACCTCAGCGGCCAGGAAGATGGAGCCAAGCGCCAGCACGATGCCGTCGTTGCCCGCACTCGCGAGTGCGTATCCTAGCGCCTCGCGCGGGGATGGCATGGCCGCCGAGCCGCGCCCCAGCGACTGCGCGATTCCCTGCAACTCGGCCACGCCCATGGCGCGCTCATGGGCAGCGCGGGCGAAGACCAGCCCCGTCGTGGCGGGCATCCGTCGCAGCATCCCCGCCACGTCCTTGTCGGCGGACGCGCCGAAGATCACCACATCGGGCGCGCGGCCTAGCGTCTCCTGCACCGCCTCCAGGGCCGCGTCCACCGATTCCACCGTGTGGGCCGAATCCACGATGAGCCACGGCGACGACTGCATCACCTCCAGCCGGGCCGGCCAGCGCACCTCGGCCAGCCCGCGCCGCAGCGCGTCCTCGGATACGGGGAAGCCCCGCGGCTCCAACTCGGCCACGGCGGCGATGGCTGCGGTGGCATTGCCCAGTTGGTGCCGCCCGATGAGCGGGATAAACAGGTCTTCCAGCGGATTAGGCCACCCCACTTGTTGACGCGGCGCAACCACCGTGAACCGTTGCCCCGTGTGCGTGTGGCTCAGCGGCTGCCATCGCCAATCGCGGCCTGTCCAGACCTGCCGCGCCCATCGCTTCCGCGCCCGCTCGGCCAGGACGGCAGCCGCAGCTTCCTTCTGCGGCCCGAAGACAACGGGCACGCCCCGCTTGATGATGCCCGCCTTCTCCCCTGCGATCTGCTCCAGGGTGTTGCCCAGCACGTTCATGTGGTCCATGCCGATGGACGTGATGACGGCGACCATTGGATGCACCACGTTAGTGGCGTCAAACCGCCCGCCCAGCCCCACTTCCAGCACCGCGACCTGCACACCGCGGCGCCGGAAGTGCTCAAAGGCGATAGCCGTGATGGCCTCAAACGTCGTCCCAGGGGTGTGGGCCAGGGTCGGGCGAATCCAGTCCACCAGTTCGGCGACCTCGGCCTCGGAGATCATCTCGCCGTCCACCTGGATGCGCTCGCGGAATGTGTGCAGATGCGGCGAGGTGTACAGCCCCGTGCGATAGCCCGCCTGGGTCAGGATGGGGGCGATCATGGCGCTGGTGGAGCCTTTGCCCTTGGTGCCGGCGATGTGCACCGATGGGAAGGCGCGATGCGGCGACCCCAGGCGGCGCAGCAGGGTGCGGAACCGCCCCAGGTCCGGGGGCACCACCTCGCGGTCCGTTACCCAGTACTGCCAACTTGGAAGTCCGTACAGATAACGCAAGGCATCAGAATAAGCGGTCAACAATCCATCTCCCCACGCGAAGGATTTCGTATGCGACGACGGCGAAGGCTTCGCGGATCGTGTAGTACGCCCGCAGCCGGAGATTCGTCCAGCCCGGGCTATCGGCGACAGGGACAGGACGCACGTCCAGCCCCGCGTCGGCCGCGGTGCGGCACGCGCGGAACATGTGGTACGGGTCCGACACCAGGAGCACCGAGCGCCAGCCTTGGGCTGCCATGATTTCCGCGCTGTTGCGGATGTTGGCCATCGTGGAGTGCGATTGATCTTCCACGATAATCGCCGCGTCTGGCACGCCCATGCCGATGGCCACGCGGCGCATGGCCTCGGCCTCGGACGGCGGGAGTTTGCCCAGACCCCCGCTCACGATGATGCGCGGCGCGTACCCTTGCTTGTACAGGGCCACGCCCGCCTGGATGCGGCTGAGCAGGATGGGACTGGGGCGCTCGCCAGGCCACACCGAAGCGCCCAGGACAAGGATGGCGTCGGCGGGGGTCTTCGTCTCAACCCACGCGTAGCGCAGGATGTTCCACAGCGCCGCAAGAGGCACCGCCACGACGACCAGCAGCAGGACGATGCCGACCATCGCCATTCCCGTGCGCCGCCTGTTGGCCTGCCCGTTCATGCTCAGCACACCAGCCCCCTGCTAGTCCTCGGACGCCGAGGTGCGCGAGGGGGACTTCGCCAGGCCGTCCACCCACTGCCGGGCCGTCTCGGCCAACTCGGTCAGGCTGCCCTTGCGGACGGTGCAGTTCGGCAGGGAGTCCAGGAACATGCGGCCATACGCCTTGCTGATGATACGCTTGTCCAGCACCACGAACACGCCCCGGTCCGTGCGGCTGCGGATGAGTCGGCCAAACCCCTGGCGGAAGCGCAGCACGCTTTCCGGCACCGCATATTGGTTGAACGGGTCCTCAAAGGTCTCGCTGCGTGCGGCGAAAATCGGCTCCGTGGGCACGGCGAACGGCAAGCGGGCGATGACCAGACAACTCAAAGCCTCGCCCATGACGTCAATCCCCTCCCAGAACGAGCGGGTCCCCAGGAGAACCGCGCGGGGCGTCTCGCGGAAGGTGGTCAGCAACTGCTGGCGCGACCCGCCGTCGCCGTGCTCTAGCACCAGGATGTCCTCCTCGGCCAGGCGCTTGGAGATGGCGCGGGCGGTGGCCCTCAACTGGCTGTACGAGGTAAACAACACCAGCGTCCGCCCGCCCATGGCCGTGCACAACTGCACCAGCGCCTCCTCCACGTTGCGCTGGTAGTACGGCTCGTGCAGTTCGGGCATGTCCAGCGGGACATACACGAGGGTTGACGCCTTGTAGTCAAAGGGCGAACCCACCGCCAGTTCCTCGGCGTCCCACGCTCCCAGGCGATCGCGCATGTAGTCAAACTTCCCGCCGACGCACAGAGTAGCCGACGTGAGGATGACCGCCTCTTTCTGGCTGAAGATGTGCTGGCGCACCAGGTCGCCCACCCGCAGCGGGGCGGCGTTCAGCGACAGAATGCCCCGCTCCGTGTTCCGCTCCAGCCAGCAAATCTGATTGTCGGACGGCTTGAAGACGATCTGCCCAATATGGTCGCGGGCGGAGCGCAGGCGCAGGATGTGCGCGGCCAAATCCTGGAGCATGGCGTCCAGTTCGGGCACCTCGTAGTCGTCCATCCCTTCCAGCGACTGGCCCAATTGCTGGAGTCCCCTGTCCAGCCGAGTCAGGATGGTGGCGCAATCCTGCCATGCCATCTCCACTAGGTTCCACGCGGGCTGTGCGCGCACCCCGGGAGTGATGCGAAGCCGCTGACTGTAGCCCGAATCGTCGGCCTCGTTGGCGTGCTCGGTCAGGAACTCCTCGGCAATGGCGAAGAAATCTCCCAGCGTCCGCTGGGACAGGTCAACGTCCTTCCGCACGTCATCCAGAAGCCGCTCCAGGTCACGGAACAGCGGCCCGGGCAGGACGTTGCGGCAGCGCATGGCCACGTCGGTGAGGAAGCCCCGGTACCGCCCTGCGCTCACCCTCTGGCTGATCTCCGCCAGTTGGCGGTCCAGGGCGGCACGGTCGGCCTGGAAACTCAATTGGCGGGTGGTGGCATCCTCAAAATGGTGGGCCTCGTCCACGATGAGGTACTTGTATTCGGGCAGGACGCGGTTCTCCACGGCCACGTCGGACATGAGGAGCGCGTGGTTGACGATGATGATGTGGGCGCGTTCGGCCCGGCGGCGGGCGCGGTAGAAGAAGCAGCGCCCCTTCTGCCTGTGAGGGCAGTCCTCGGCCAGGCAACTTTCCTGCTCGGACGAAATCTGCGACCACACGGCGCGCTCCTGCGGGGTAGGCAGGAACAACTCGGTTACATCGCCGGTGGCGGTCGTCTGCTGCCAGATGAGCACCTTCGCCAGGACGCGCAGTTCATCCTCGCTCAGGTTGTCGCGGGCGCGCATGGCCGTCAGGCGGCGCAGGCACAGGTAGTTGCTGCGCCCCTTCAGCAGCGCCACCCGCACGTCCAAGTCCAGCACCTTCTGGATGTCCGGGATGTCCTTGGTGTACAACTGCTCCTGTAAGTTGATGGTGTTGGTGGAGATGACGACGGGCCGCTCGTTCTGAAGGGCGAAGTGCATGGCCGGCAGGAGATAGGCCAGAGACTTGCCGGTCCCGGTGCCCGCCTCCACCAGCAGGTGGTGTCCCTCGTTCAGGCTGCGGGCGACGGCGCGGAGCATGGCCACCTGCTGCGGCCGGTGCTCAAAGTGCGGGAAGCGGCGGGCGAAGTCCCCGCCCTCCTCCAGCATCTGCGCCACCCGGTCCACGTCAACCGGCGCTTTCCGCGTCGTCGGGCGCAGGGGGGCCTCTTCGTCCTCGCGGAGCATGAGGAGGCCCAGGGCGTAGGCGTCGTCGCCGACCTTGGACTGCACCTGCTGGCCCAGGCTGCCCGCAACGAACGCCGACCGCCCCTTGTACGCGAGGACGTCCCGGAACAGGTGGCGCAGGGACCACTGGCTGCGTTCCGTCAACCGGACGATTTCCTCCAGCAGGCGAACGTCCAACGCCAGGGCGCGCTCCAGCAGCACGTTGAACAAGTTCATCGCCGTTTGAGCGTCGTCCAGCGCCCGATGGTGCACCGCCGCCGGCACGCCCAGGGTCTGGGCCAGGATATCCAAACTGTAGCGCGGGGCGTGGGGCACGAGAATGCTCGCCAGTTCAAACGTGTCTATGGCCTCTGCGTTGGTGAGCACCCCCTGCTTGGCCAGAAACGCGAGGTCAAACTGCACGCTGTGCCCCACGATGGTCGCGTTTCCCACGAATCGCACCAAATCGGCCAGGACGGATGCCAGCGCGGGCGCGCCCCGCACGTCCTCCTCTCGGATGCCGGTCAGTTGCGTGATGCGGTAGGGAATGGGGCGCGACGGGTTGACCAGTGAAGACCAGGTGCTGAGGACTTCCCTGCTCCGGAACTTCACCGCGCCAATCTCAATGACGGAGTCCCGCTCCGTGTCCAGCCCGGTGGTCTCCAAGTCCAGGGCAACGTAGGTTCGCTGCATGTCGTCTCGTTTCTAGGGCAGCATTGGGGAGCCGCCACCGCGATTATACGCGCAATCGGGCCAACGCCAAAGCAGGCGGTTTGGACCGCAAGGCGCGCGGGGTAGGGGCCGTGGCCCGGCCGCAGACCGCCGCGCCCCGGCGACTGGTGGGGTTACATCTCAAAGATGGCGTCTATCGGGTAGGCAGTCATGATCCGCGTTGTCTGGCGGAAGTGCAGTTTGGACCAGAACCCTACATCGCCTGGGATCACAACGGACAGGTTCTGAGCGCCGCGCGCTTTGAACCGCTCCGCGATGGCGCGAACGAGGGCGCGGCCGATTCCCCTGCGCTGGTAGTCCGGGTGCACCGATGCGATGTAGATGATGGCGCGGGACCCGTCAAACACGCCACGAATCATGCCCACAACCTGGTTGTCTTCCTCAGCAACGAGGAACTCGGCAGCCTGGCATTCGGCCACCCGCTTCATCGCTTCGGGGCCGTCCATCTCTGGATGCCCGTACTGCTGGTTCGCCTTGAGGATTTCCACGATTCGGTCGCAGTCTTTGACCTCAAAATCCCGGATCCGCATTGGTCGCCTCCTTCTGCCGAGAGTCCGCGCTGTCCCCCTTGTCGTTCGCTTCCCACAGGCGGCGGAGCCACTCCGCCACCCGTGCATTCTCCACCCGGTCGCCGCGAGGCAGGTATGGCTTGATGTCCAGCACCGGCGTCCCATCGGCCATGTCCAGGCCCCTGACGTGGAGCACGTTCCCCTCGCGGCGGATGAGCGGCACGACGGTGATGGCAATGGGATTGGGCCGTTTTGGGCTTCGCGTCGCGAACACGCCCACCAGCGGCAGGTCCTCGCGGCCCTGCGGGTGCACGCGCAGGCGGCGCTCGCACGCGTGACCGTGCTCCCGCCGGTGCAGGTAGCAGATGACGATGATGTGCGAGAAGTCCTCTATCCCGTCCAGCCCGTCCGCATACTCCGGTGCCAGCACCACCCTGGACTCCACATCCTCCCAGACCACGCCGTCCAGTTCGGCGATGCCGTTCTCCACGTGCCCGATGGGGTGCACCGTGTAGATTGCCATGCGCCCGCGTTTCCCTCCCGAGTATGGCATGATTATAATACGCCCCAGATGGGTTTGCAAGGCAGGCAGCGGTTGGGTTCGGTTGTGCCCTCTGTTTGTGAATCGCACGCACACTCTTCAACCCCTGGTCATTGCGAATGAAGCGCACGGACGGGTGAGATGGCGGAGGCACGAACATGCTCACAGCGGCATTCTTTGACTTTGACGGCACCCTGTACGCGGGCCACCTCTGGAAGGACATGTCCGACTACTTCCGCGAGAGGCGGGAGCGCGCGGGCCTGCTCTGGGTCTATTTGCTGGGCCACATGGCGCTGTGGCCATTGAACCTCGTGGGCGTCCTCAGCCACGAGCGGTTCTACGGGTCGTGGGCGCGGGATTTGACCTGGGTTCTGCGCGGCCTGTCGGTGGGCGAGGGGCAAGCCTTGTTCCGCTTCCTGCTGGAATGGCGCATCCTGCCCGGCCTCCGTCCCGACGTAGTGGAGCGCTTGCGCTACCACCAGCGAGAGGGCCATGTCGTCATGCTGGTGTCGGGCGGGTTCCGCGAACTCCTGGAGATGCTCGCCGCCGAACTGGGCGTGCTCCATGTGGTGGGCACCGAGGCCGAGGTGCGCGATGGGGTGTACACGGGACGGGCCGTCGGGCTGGCCATCACCGGCCGGGGCAAGGTGGAGGGTATCCGGAACCTGGCAGCGCGCGAGGGGCTGGACCTGGACTGGGCCAATTCCTACGCCTACGCCGACAGCCGCACGGACATCCCGCTGCTGGAGGTGGTGGGGCACCCGGTGGCCGTGTACCCGGACAAGGCGCTAGCCGCCCACGCGCAAGCGCGCGGGTGGGAGGTGCTGGGGACGCCCGAAGAGAAGCGGTAGCGGGCAGTACAAGACGGGGCGCACGCCAATTCAGAGCCCGCGGCTTACCCCCGCTGACGCGCAAGGAACGCCCCTACGGCCGCGTTGAACTCGTCGGGCCGCTCCACAGGGACGGCGTGCCGCGCGTCGCGGATCACCGCCAGTTCGGCGCGGGGTATCTTGGCGACGTAAGCCTCTTTGGTGGACACCGGCGTGTAGTCCTCGTCCGCCGCAACGACGAGGGTCGGGATGTCTATCTCGCCCAGTCGGTCGGCCACGCTCCAGCCGACAATTGCCCGCATGGCATCGCGGTAGGCGCGCGGGTCGTTCGCCGCCCACCGCTCCACCAACATCTCCCGCAGCGCGCCCTGCTCCGGCTTGGGGAACAGACGCGGGGCCAGGATTTCGCCCATCTTCCGCATCCCGACCAACCGCACCACCAGGAAGCGCTGGAGCACAGCCAGGCGCTCGCGGAACGTCCGCGCCACGAACTCCGGCCCGCTGTTCACAATCACAAGGCTCCTGACCAAATCAGGCCGGTCAATCGCCAACTGGAACGCGATCATCCCGCCCAGCGAGATGCCAACGACGTGGGCCGGCGCGATGCCGAGGGCCTCAATCAGCCCCGCGGTATCCTCGGCGAACTGGGGCATGGTGTACGGCCCACGGGGCTTGTCGGACTCGCCATGCCCGCGCAAATCAAACACGACGACGCGGTACTCGCTGGCGAAGAAGGGGACTTGCATCTCCCAGTCGCGGCCGCTGGAGCCAAGGCCATGGATGAACAGAAGCGGCTCGCCCGCGCCGACTTCCTCGTAGTGCAGCCCGATGTCCCGCACCCGAATTCGCGGCATCGCCCCCTCCTCGCCCACAGGTTGGGCCTGAAGGCCGTGCACTCACCCGCCGCGCAACGCGGCCGCGATCTTCTCGGCCTCCGCCACCAGGTCGGGCGCTACGTCATACACGGCCCGGCCTTCCAAGTCCGAACGAATGGCGTCCGGCGAGAACGGCATGAAGCCAAGCACCTTGAACTCCGGCAGGTTTTCGGCGATGAACTGACGGTCTTCCTCGCCGCGCACCTTATTGCCGACCACGAAAATCCGCGTGAGGCCCAGGTCGCCCGCCAGCCTGCGGATGGTCTCGGCAGTCTGAAGGCTGCGGCGGCCCGGCTCCACCACCACGATCATGGCGTCCACCGCCTGGGCCGTCGCCCGCCCCAGGTGCTCAATCCCAGCCTCCATGTCGGCGATGACAACTTCGTCGCGGTGCAGGATGAGGTTGACCATCAGCGAGCGCAGGAGCGCGCTTTCGGGGCAGATGCACCCCGCGCCGCCCTTCTTGACCGTGCCCAGCACCAGCAGCCGAATGCCGCGGTGCACGGCGCTGAACCGGTCGGGGATGTCGTCCACACGGGGGTTGATCTGGAAGAAGCCGCCTGTGGTACCGCGTTGCGCGCCGGTGCGCTCGTAGATGAGATCGTCCATCGCGGCGATGGGCGTGATTCGCTCCACCAGTTCCGGCGGGAACCCCAACGCTGACGCGAGGTTGGCGTCGGGGTCGGCGTCAATGGCGATGACGCGCTCGCCCTGCGCCGCGAAGATATACGCGAGCAGGCCCGCCAGGGTCGTCTTGCCCACGCCGCCCTTGCCCGTTACGGCGATTTTCTTGACGTGCTTGACTTCTGCCATTTATGCTCCTCTGTGCTACAATCCTCACCGCAGAGCACGCAGAGGCCACAAGGAGGGTTGGCGGCCTCTCAAATCCTGGCCCCAATACCTCTGCGTTCCCCGAGCTCCGCGGTGAATGCCTTGACTATTCGGTTGGGACCAGAATCTCTACCTGGGCGGCGGCCCGCTGCTGCTGAAGCCAGTCGTCAAAAGCCTTCTGCTTCATCGCCTGGTATACATCGGGCGGAAGCGGTCGCCCGGCCTGTCGCTCCAGCACCTGGACAATGTGGTATCCGTGGGGGCTGCGAACGATGCCGCTGACCTGCCCCGGCTGCAACGCGAACGCCGCGTCCTCTATCTCCTTAGGCACGCTCAGCATACCTTTGGGGAAGAAGTCCAAATCGCCCCCGTCGGCGCGGGTGATCTCATCCTGCGACATCTCGCGGGCCACCTTGGCGAAGTCCTCGCCCGCCTGGATTCGGCGTAGGGCCGCCTGAGCGTCCTGCTCGCTGGCCAGCAGGATGTGCCGCGCGTGCACCTGCTCGGCCTTGTCGGGCACGGAGCCGGTTACCTGCTGAATCACCATCTCGGTCTGCAACTCGGCGCGCAGTTGCTCGCGGAACTCCTCAGGCGTGATGCCGCTTTCGGCCAGCCACTCCTGGAACTTCTCCTCCCCCCCGCCCGAAGCGACGGTCTCCTGCACGTGCGCTTCCAGTTGCTCGTCCGAGATGGAGATGCCCATGCGCGCCGCGGCCTGCTGGATGAGCGCCAGTTCAATGAGCGAGTTGAGCACCTGCGCCCGCACCTGGGCCAGCGCGGCCTTGCCCTCGTCCGTGGTCAGGTCCACGTTCTGATCCGTCAGCGCGACCTTGAACTGGAAGAACTGCTTCTGGAACGTTGCCATGGGGATGGCCTGTCCGTTCACCCGCGCGGCGACGGTGCCCACTTCCGCGCCAGGCGTTGGGATAACCGCCGTGGGCAGGGTGTCGCCGCCCACCGCTGGCTGCGTGGGCTGGGGTACGCTCGTGGGCTGGGCAGGCGCCTGCTGCCCGGGCAACAAACTACACCCCACAACCAGCAACGCCACCACGACAAGAACCGTTGGCAGTAACGCTCGTTTCATATCAGCCCCTCCCTTCGGGCAACCTGGCCCGCAATTGTGCATTGGGGATCCCCTACGTCTCGCGCTCACCCCATTATAGCCGACATCGTCGGCGGTGCAAGCCTTGTGCCGCCGTGGCGACGCTGCGCGTTAGCCGCCTGCTCGGTAACGAAATACGGGCGAAGGACCTCCACCGCCTCTGCGGGCATGGGATAGCGCCGAAGCCGCAGCCAATAGGAATAGGGGAGGCGTTTCCAATACGGGCGGAAGAGCCGCATTCTGTCCAGGTAGGCTTGAACCTTGGCCACAGCCTCGTCAACGCGGCCCATCTGTACCAACGCGGCGATGAGCGCGAGCGACAACACTGAGTCTACAGGCTGTTCGGCAAGGATAGTCTTGAGCACATCCTCCAGGCCCTCATCCGCCTGTTGCGTAAGAACCCGGACCGCGACGTAGGAGTGCACATCCACGTCGCCGCTACGCTCTTCATCAAGCAGTGGTGCCCATAGCGCTTTGGCGCCGGCCTCATCCCCTCGCGCCCTGCAAATCTCCCCGCGAAAAAACCGCTGCATAAAGCGCTGTTTGACACGTTTCAACAACTCTTCCAGGTCATCCCAGTGCCCGCGACCCGCCAGCCATTCGCAAGCCGCAAAGGGCACATGGTCTGTCTGCTCCTTGATCTTCTGCGCGTAGGAGACAACCGCACGGGGATCATTGACCTCCATCGCGATGCTCATGAGCAGGGAAAGTGCAATTACCCGTTTGGTGTCATCGCGGGCATCCTGGGCCAGGACTTTCGCCAGTTCCGTAGCCTCGGCATACTCCCCCGCGGCCCAGAGTTCCCGCGCGAGAACGTACCGAACGTAGTACTCGTCGGCAGAGCGTTGGAGGAGCAACGCCCGTAGCACGTCCAGCCCCTCGCTGACCTTCCCGCTGTCAATCAGATTCAGCGCGCGCTCCAGCGTCCAAAATGCCGCTCGTTCCGGCATCGCCTGGCTGAGCCGTTCCACCTCGGCCAGCGCTTCGTCGTTTTGCCCCGCCCAGCGGAGGAACAAAAGGTAGTCGTCGGCCACACGGCCCCGCAGGTCGCGCAGATTCGGCTTGCGATCCAAGACACGTTCCGGCAGGTTCAGCAGCCGGTCCACCAGCCGCCTGAGTTGTTCTACGGCTGCGCGGAGATCGGTAGCGCCAGTCCTCTTCGCCTGCTCGTATAGCGCCTCATAACTATCTGGAAGTTGCAAGCGCGTCCTCCTTGTTCTCGGACGCAGCGCCCGAGCGGTTGTTCCTCTGACCCACGATCATGCCGGCCAAAATCATAGCGGAACCGACCCATCCCCGCAAGTCTAGTGTCTCCCCCGCAAGAATCCACCCGAACATGGCCGCAAAGACCGGTTCCAGCACGAAAATCAGCGCGGCGTGGGTAGCGCTGGTTTTGCCCTGGAGCCAGTTCTGCAGACCTAGGGCGACCGACGTGGCAAGCACGCCGTTGAACGCGACAGCGCCCCAGACCGCTCGCGGCAAGGGCACGAGTTGCTCGCCCGCCAGCGCCGCGACCACCGCCGACGCCACCGCCACCACGGTGATCTGCACCTGGGCCAGCGTCAGCGCGGGCATCCGCGGCGCGAAATAGGCGATGAGCACCACCTGCCACGCGAAGGCCACCGCGCAGCCCAGCACCAGCAGGTCCCCCCTCTCCACGCGCAGATCCCCCCGCAGCGACAGCAGGCCCAGGCCGACCGTGGCCAGCACCAGACCCGCGATGGCGTTGCGGCTGGGTTTCTCGCGCATGAGCGGCCACGCGAACAGGGGCACGAGGGGGACGTACAGCCCCGTGATGAAGCCGGTCTTGCTTGCCGTGGTCCACTGCAGGCCGGCCGTCTGGAGCACATAACCCGCGAACAGCGAAACGCCGATGAGCGCGCCGGCGACCCACTCCCGACGACCGGCCTTCCGCAGGCTGCGGAACGATAGCGGCAGCAGCGCCACCGCGCCCACGCCAAACCGCCACGCGAGGAACGTCATCACCGGCACCTGGGCGACGGCGTCCTTGACGACCACGAAGGTCAGCCCCCAGATGAGGGTAACCAGGGCGAGGCCCGCATCGGCCAGCAGGGATGGGAGCAAAGCGCGCAGCCGCGCGGGAACGGTGGAGTTCGTGGACATGTCCTTCCCCCCGCCGCGCTGTCCTATCGCTCCGCTGCCAGTTCGCCGCGCACCGTCTGGTACAACTCCTGGGCGCGCAACTCGCGAAGCGTGTAGCACGGCCCCTTCAGGGCGTTGGCCAGTTCCTGGGTCAGGCCGCGGTCAAAGGATGGGTGCTCCATATTGATGACGACAGACCGAATCCCGCTGCGGGCGATGAGCCGCGCCACGCGCAGTGCCTCTTCCTGGGGCGGCAAGCGGGTCAGCGACACGTTGCCCGCGCCGTCGGTCAGGAGAATCATCAGCGGCATCACCTCGGGGTCTTTGCGACGGGCCTGCTGGATCACCCGATAGGCGAGCACCAGTCCGTGGCTCAGGGGCGTCTTGCCGCCCACGGGGATGTCCTTCAGCGCCTCCTTCGCCAGTTCCACACTGGACGTGGGGGCCAACTCCAGCCGGGCCTCCTCGCGCTGGAACACCACCAGACCCACCTGATCGCGCCGCTTGTAGGCATCGGTCAGCAGCGAGAAGATCGCGCCTTTGGTGGTCTCTATGCGCTCAGACGCGGCCATGGACCAACTGGCGTCCACCACGAAGAGGATGAGATTAGCGGCGCGGCGCACCCGCACCTTCTTCTGCCAGTCGGATTTCTTCAACTGGACGCCGGGCTCGGTCCTGTGCTCGCGCGTGCGGCTCAGGGCGGCGTGGCGCAGGGTTGCGTCCAGCGCCAGGTCGTCGGGCTTGCCGTTGGCCGGCAGGCTCTGTACGTAGCGGCCGCGCTTGCGCTTGGTCTTGGTGAGGCTGCGCTTGCCCGCCGTGCTGCGGGTGAGGCGATCCAGGGGGGTGCTCAACCGGCGGGGTTTGAAGGTCGGGCCGATGTCCACAGCCAGCATGGCTTCTTGCGCGCCCTTGAACCCCAGCGGGGTCGCATCGTGCCCTTTGATGGCGACGCCGCTCCCGCCGACGTTAGGCGAAGGCTCCGTTACCTGGTCTTTTTTTTTTACGTCCGCCTCGGCGTCCAAGCGGCTCGCATCCTGCTGGGCCATTGCCTCGGCCTGCACTTTCTCCAACTTGGCCTTCAGTTCCTCAAAGCGGATTTCCTCGTCCTGGAACGGCTGGCGCTTCATGCGATGGGGCAGGGCCAACTCCGCCGCCAGCAGGATGTCCTCGTCGGTGATGTGATCGCGGCCCGAGAAGGCGGCATTGGCGATGGCTGTCTTTAGGATCACGATGTCGGCGCGATGGCCATCCACCTTCATGGCCGCTGTCAGTTGGGCGATGGCGTAGAGGTCGGTGTCGTCGTACTTGACGCGCGGCAGGAGCACACGCGCCCGAGCGATGTCCTTGGACAGTTTCTGCTCGCGCGGCTCCCATTCGGCGCGGAAGCCCTCTGGGTCGGCGTCAAACTGGATGCGCCGCTCCAGCACCTCCATGCGCTCGCGCGGGTCCGTCAACCCCTTGATTTCCACGCAGAGCGCGAAACGGTCCAGCAGTTGGGGGCGTAGTTCGCCCTCTTCGGGGTTCATGGTCCCCACGAGGATGAAGCGGGCCGGGTGGGAGAAGGAAATCCCCTCGCGCTCCACGTAGTTCACGCCCATCGCTGCCGAGTCCAGGAGCAGGTCCACCACGTGGTCATCCAGCAGGTTGACCTCGTCCACGTACAACAGCCCACGGTTGGCCGCGGCGAGGATTCCCGGCTCAAAACGCTTCTCGCCAGTCTTGAGCGCGTGCTCAATGTCCAGCGTGCCCACGACCCGATCCTCGGTGGCGCTCACGGGGAGTTCCACCATACGGGTAACGGCCCTGCCAACGGGGAGCGTCTCGCCTTTGGCCAGGCGCTCGCGGCACGAGTCGCACATGGTCTCCGGGTTGTGCGGGTCGCAGCGGTAGATGCAGTCGGCGACAACGTCAATCTCCGGCAGAAGCGCGGCCAGGGCGCGCGCAGCGGTGGACTTGGCGGTGCCGCGCTCGCCCCGAATGAGCACGCCGCCGATGAGCGGGTTCACCGCATTCAGGATCAGCGCCCGCTTCATGGTCTGCTGGTCAACGATGGCTGTGAAGGGGAATATGGTCCGCGCCATGACATTACCACCCAGTACGGTCTTGTTAGAACATTCACAGATTATTATATGCGACTCTGCGCGGCGTCCAAAACACGCTCTTGCGCGAACGGCTCATCCCGATTCGCGCTTGCTCGCGTCCATTCGCGTGCTTTGTGTCCGACGCAACCGCAGCAGCCGCCACGTGCCGATCTCTCGGAATCCGAGCCGACGGTAAATGCTCCCGGCCTGCGGATTGTCGTAGAACAGGCAAGGTTGGATACCCTCGCGCAGGAGTTCATGGCACAGGGCACTCATGCAGGCCGTGGCATGCCCGCGGTTGTGCCGAGAGGGTAACGTGTACACACCGCCGACCATCGCCAGTTCCGGTGTCTCGGCGTTGGTCAACGCTGCCGCCACGATGCACCCGTCCTCCTCAGAGACGAAGATGCGCCCATGCGCCAGAACCCGCTGCACAGCTGCTGCATCGCGGGCCATTTCTCCCGCCTCGTTGTACAAGGCCACAAGACCAGGCACGTCATCTTCGTTTGCGCGGCGGGCCGGGCCCACACCGGGCAACTCCACCAGCGCCTCCATGACGGCGAGACGGGAGCAATGGTCTTCATACGCCTCGTAATTGCGGACGTGCTCCCACAGTCGGCTCACAAGGCCATACTCTCCGGTGATGACCCTGGCCCCGGCAGGGTGATCGTCCAGCACCGCGGCCATCGCCGCGAAGTCCGCGCCGCCCGCGTCATGCAGGCACCAGTTGGCACGGTAGCGCATCAGCACGCCTGCCAGGCGGTCCCCAGAGTAGCAGCCCCAGTACTCCAGGTCCGGCTCGCCCATGCCCAGGGTGAGCAGATTGCCAATGAGAAACAGATTGTTGTGCGGGTCCCCGCGGAGCACAGCCAGGAGCAAAGGCTCGTCGGCCGGGGTGAGGGGTCGGATAGATGACATTGCACCTCTTCAGTCGGCTTGAATTGTGGAGATTCTAGCACGCGGGCGCGGATGCTGTCAATCCAAGGAGCAGAACTTGGTGCTACGCCAGGTAGCCTTCGGATTGCGAACGACGCGAAAGCCACGAAAGGCACGGGAGGCTTTTCGAACCCTTCGCGCCGCTTCGTGTCTTTCGCGATCCACATCCCTGCGGGCGCAGGAGCCGCGCAGCGCCCGCGTCATCGCCCCGCGCCCGGCGGCTATCCTTCACCGCCAGGCCGTGCGGCTCGTTACCACCGATACCGCACGGTGTAGGTGATCTTCGCCTCGCCGTCCTTGGGCACGTTCACGCGGAACTCCACGCTGCTGGCGTCCAGTTTGGTGTAGTCGTGGTTCTTGGCCGTAATCTCCCACTCGCTCCAGCGGAACAGGTGCTCCACCACGCGCACCTCCACTGCCTCGCTCTTGTGGTTGCGGACGCTAATCTCAAAACTCTCCTCTATGGTGCGTTCGCCGAGTTTCTTGAAGTCGGTCTGCTTGCGCTCACCCACGATGTCAAAGGCGTCGCCCAGGTAGAGGCGCACACGCTCGTCCTTGGGCGTGTGGTCAATGGCATCCTCGCCCACGAACTCGGTCCCGCCGCCCGTATCCTCCTTGTACACGCGCACGCGGCCCTTAGGCAGCGGTACGCCCAGCCCGTCGGCCTCGGAGTTCTTGAACTCCACCAGCACCATGACCTTCTTGTTGCTTGTGGGGCCATAGGTGGGGTCGGTGATGGGGCCGTAGTAGAACCACGACCCGCCGCCCAGGCCATCGTAGACGTAAATCTTCTCGGCCTTGACACCTTCCGCGCCTACGAACTCAATCTGCTTGGTCTGCTGGTCCTTGACCGTTACGGGCCGCTGCACCTCGTACAGATGGTACTCAAAGAACTCGCGCTCGGCCACCTGTTCAGGCGTCGGCGCAGGGGCGCCCTTCCGCACCAGGTCATAGACCCCCAGTTCCTGCGGGGGCTGGACGCGGTGGATGTCGCCCGCGATGAGTTTCAGCCGCGCGTCCTTGTACGTCGCGCCGCTGCGGTTGTCCACGGTAACCCAGCCGTTCAGCCCCAGCGAGGCGTCGTCGGCGGCCAGCACCACCACGTAGTCCGCGGACCAAGTGATGCCACTTGTGAGGTACGTTACCTCCACGTTATGGGTACCAGACTTGGCCGCGTCTAACTGCCACAGGAGCGATGGCTTGGTGATGAGGCCCTCGGGGAGCGCCGGGAACTGGAACTCGCGCACCTGATTGGCCTTGACGACGGTTACCTTGCCATCGGTACCCTCCAGGATGATGTCATCGGCGCCGCTGAGCAGTTTGCCGGTGTACACGCTCCCATCCTCGGTAACCAGCGTGATCTTCTGGTCTAGGTACTTGTGCAGCAGTTTAGCCGACCCCACGACATCGTACTCATAGTTCTGCTCCAGCACGGTGGTGCCTTCGGGGTCGGTCAGGGAGCGGAAATGCACCGATGTGGGGTCAATCCCCGCCGCCACGTCGGAGAAGCGGACGAAGTTAAGGCCTTTCTCCAGCGTCATCGGTCGGCGGTCTTTCACGAGGCCCAGGGCCGAGTTGTACACCGTCAACTCCACGCCGGGCGACTCGGCATGCGCAGGGGTGGGCGACAGCCGCGCCGCGAGGTTGCTGCCGGCGGAACATGCGGCCAGCGCTAGCACCGCCACTACGGACAGAACGCGAAACCAACGAACGTATCTCATTTCACCCTCCTTGCCACAGACTGTCGTGTGTGCGCCTTTGAGACGTCAGCGTGGGGGCGTTTGTTCCGCGTGGGTGTATCCGCCTCGCCCCCAGCCGCCGACTTCCCTCTCTCCGCACGCGGAAAGGGGATCGAGGGGGTGAGGTCAGCCCTCACCCGCAACTTGACAAGGCCGCGGCGCGGTGTATCCTACTGGGTATGAGAGCAAAAACGCTGGCCAGCGGCTACACCGCTATGGCGAAACTGCACAAGGTACTATCCCACCCGGTGCGCCTCCGCATCCTGGAGATGCTGGCCCAGTGCGGGGAAGCGTGCGTCTGCCACCTCACTGCGGCGCTGGGGCAGCGGCAGCCCTACATCTCCCAGCAACTGGCTATCCTGCGCGAGGCCGGCCTCATCGCCGAACGCCGCGACGGCACGCTCATGTACTATCGGCTCACCGACGAGCGGGTGATGGACCTCATCGCCGCGAGCCGCAATTGGGCAACGGCCAAATTCGGGGAGTCGGTGCAATTCCCCACGTCGGAGGAGGGGCCAGTGCCAGGATGCCCCTGCCCCGTGTGCTCCAGAGACTGACGGCTTTTACTTTTGCCGCCGAGACATTCAGAACAATGCATATTTGACAGCGGGGCAGCACGGGGTATACTTCAATCGGGCGGCACACCCAGGTCGCCGGCCTACGGCCAAGCCCCCATTTCCGAGCCATACCGATGCAAGCACGTAGGGAGGATGCACAATGCTGTGCAAGGAGTACGACCTGGAAGTTATCTCGCCGCCATGCGACCCAGGATCGGATCGCTGGAGCGCATTTGTGCGGCTCCAGGAGGACATCAGCGAGGTCATGCCCTACCTCAATACGCTGTGGAAGAATGCCATCTACGACCACGAAAACCACATCCTGACGATGGTGCGGGGAGGCCGTCGCTATACCCTCCGTCCGCACGAGGTCGCCATCAGCAACTTGGAGGACCGCCAAGAGGCCCAGCGCGTGGCCGAGCGCATTCTGGACGAGATCAACAGGGTCTGGGACAGGCGGCACGAGATCGTGCCTTCCAACGAGAAGCGCTACCAGCCCACTGTGATGGAAATCTACAAACTCCTGCCGGGCGGGAACTGCAAGCAGTGCGGCGACCCCACGTGCTTCGTCTTCGCCAGCAAACTGGTGGCGGGGACGACGGAACTAACCCGCTGCGTGCGCCTCTACGAAGCGGAGTTCGCCGACAAGCGAGCGCGCCTGGAGGAGATTCTGGGGTTGGTCGATTGAGGCATTCCTTGAAGTCTATAACCGTGTCCCAAACGAAACACCTCTTCCGCCTGTCCACCCTGATCGCCATCCTGGCGCTGGCCCTGATGCCGACGGCCATCCACGCCCAGCAGCCGGTCGTCCGCGCCGTGCTGTTCTACTCGGACACGTGCCCGGTCTGCCACACGGTGCTGGAACAAGTCCTGCCGCCCCTTCAGGCGCAGTACGGCTTGCAACTGGAAATCGCGAAGGTGGAAATCACCCCGCCAGCGAACTACGAACTCCTGCTGCGCATGGAGCAGGTGCACGGCGTCCCGCCCGACAAGGGTGTGGTGCCCGAATTGTTCATCGGCGACCGCGTGCTGTTCGGGGCCGACGAGATTCGCGACAACCTGCCCGCGCTGATCCAGGCCTACGTGGCGCAGGGCGGCGTGGACTGGCCCGCGGGATACGGCGACCAGACGGGGCTTGCCACGTGGCCGCCTACCGGCGTCAAACCCACACCCAAGGCGTGCCACATCTGCGACGAGGGCGACCCCGTCGTGAAGATGTATTTCTTCTGGAGCAGCCTCTGCCCCGAATGCCACCGCGTGCAGGATGAGGTGCTCGGGCCGTTGCAGGAGCGATACGACCGCCAGTTGGTGGTGGACGCCCGCGATGTGGAGAAATCCCCCGCCGACTACGACCTGCTCACGGCGCTGGAGCGGCAGTTTGGCACGGGCGAAGGGGCATTCCCCGTCATCTTCGTTGGCGACCATGTGCTGCACGGCGAGCAAGCGGCCCGCGAACAACTGGCCGCGCTGGTGGAATACTACATGAACGAGGGCGGCGTGGACTTCCCCAAACTGACGGGCCCCGCCGCGCCATCGGGCACGCCGACCGTCCAGCAGTCCACCATCCACCTGGCCTACTTCTACCAGGTGGGTTGCCACGAGTGCGATCGCGCCCAGTACGACCTGAAGTACCTGCAGAGCAAGTACCCGCAGTTGCAGATTCACGAGTACGACATCAAGGAGCAGGCCGCACTGGCCGAGTGGCTGGGCGAACGCACCGGCGTGCCGCTGAACAAGCGCCTCACCACGCCCGCGGCGTTTGTGGGTTCGGATTTCCTGCTGGGCGAGGGCATCAACGTCCAGACGCTGGAGAACGTCGTAAAGAAGTACGCGGCGACCGGCAGCGAAGCCTACTGGCAGGAGCAGGAAGACCTGTCGCAGGCGGGCGAGAGCATCCTGATCCGCTTCCGGTCGTTCGGCGCGCTCACGGTCGTGGCGGCGGGTCTGGTGGACGGGCTGAACCCGTGCGCCTTCGCCACCATCGTGTTCTTCATCTCGTACCTGGCCTTCACGGGGCGCAAGGGCCGCGACATCCTGCTGGTGGGGGGCATGTTCGCCCTGGGCGTTTTCCTGACCTACCTGGGCGTCGGCGTGGGTCTGCTCAAGTTCCTAGCCAGCCTGCCGTTCCTGCCGGCCATCAGCCGCTACCTGTACGGCTTCACGGCGGCGCTGTGCTTGCTCTTGGCGCTGGGCAGCCTGTACGACTGGTACCAGGCGCGGCGCGGGCGGCCCGAAGAGATGAAACTGAAACTCCCCACGCGGATGCGCCGCTGGATCAACCGAGTTATCCGCGAAGGGGCGAACGCGCGGGCCATCGCAGGGATCGCACTCATCACCGGCGCGATGGTGTCCCTGATAGAACTGGCCTGCACCGGACAGGTTTACCTGCCCACCATCCTGTTCGTCCTCGGCGTGCCAGCGTTGAGGGTGCGGGCGTTGGCCTACCTGCTCGTGTACAACCTCGCATTCATTCTGCCGCTGGTCATCGTGTTCCTCATGGCCTACTGGGGCACGACGTCGGAGCAGCTGGGGCAGTTCATCAACCGGCGCGCCGGCACCATCAAACTTGTGACTGCCGGGCTGTTCACCCTGCTGGCCGCCTGGATGATTGCGTTCCTGCTCCCCTAGTTCTGCCCGCCTAGTGCACGGGCGCAACCCCGACTTTTGGGAGAAACGGTCGTAACGTGGTATCATTACGAGCGCGGCACTGGCTCCGCGATGGGCATCTGTCAGCGGAGCCATCTAGCCACCTGGGACTGGTTCCGTCAAGCAATCCACTTGTGAGGTGAAGCGTGGCCAAGAAACGCAAGAAGAAACAGACGCAGCAGGCCCCTCGCCCTGCCCAATCCACCGCCAAGAAGGGCGAAGCCAAGCCGAAACCGAAGAAGGCCACCCCAAGCGCCGGAATCAAACGCTGGATCGCGCCGATTGCACTGGCGCTGGTCGTGGTCGCGGCGCTCATCACCGCCCAGGCGCTCATCCGCCGCAACGCCGCACGGCCCACCGGCCCGTGGACCCTCACCATCCTGCACACCACCGACGTTGCGGGCTACATAGACCCCTGCGGCTGACGACCCCCCAAGGGGGGTGTGGCCCGTCGGGCTACCGCCATCAAGAACTACCGCGCCAAGACCCCGTACTTGCTCGTCCTGGACGCGGGCGACGCGCTCTTCGGCCAGCCGGTCTCCGACATCAGCCAGGGCAAGGCCCTCACCGAAGCCATGAACCTGATGAAGTACAACGCCATGGCCATCGGTGAACGCGACCTGGCGCACTTCCCGGAACTCCTGGACCGCTCGCGCGAGGCCAAGTTCGCCTTCCTGTCGGCCAACCTGGTGTACGCCGACTCGGGCAAGCCGGTCTTCACGCCTTACGTCGTGCAAGATGTGGGCGGGCGCAAGGTTGCCATCATCGGCCTGACACCTGCCGACGACACGTTCAAGTCCTTCGTGCCGCCGTCAACGAACATTACGACCAAGGACCCGGTGGAGACCGCCCGCGAGTATGTCGCCAAGGCCCGCGCCGACAAGGTGGACGCCGTCGTCATCCTGTCGCACCTGGGCAACGTCATGGACCGTAAGATCGCCACCGAGGTAAACGGCATCACGGCCATCGTCGGAGGTCACTCCTACGACCTGCTGCAGGAGACGCTGCAACTCAACAACACCGTCATCGGCCAGGCGGGCTATGGCGGCGAGTGGCTTGGCGAGATCACCGTGGACTTTGACGCCGAGGGCAACGTTATCTCGGCGAGAGCGGGTATAATCCCCCTCAGTGAGGAGTACGCCGACGACCCCGAACTCGCCGCGCTGGCCGCTCGGTACAACGCCGCATTGCCGCCAACGCCGACCATCCAGCCGTAGCGCAAGCGGGGAGGTGTCCGCAATGACCGTGCTGGGCAAGACGGTTACCGTTGTCGTGAAGGGGGGCGGCGACCTGGCTTCGGGCGTGGCCTGGCGGCTGTGGAACTGCGGGTTCCAGGTCGTGGTTACCGAAATCCCCGCCCCCACCGTGATCCGCCGCAAGGTAGCCTTCGCCACGGCCGTCTGGGAAGGTGAGACGGTCGTGGACGGCGTGCGAGGCCGCAAGGTGGAAGGCGCGGAGGGCGTTCGGGCCGCCTGGGCCGAGGGCGTTCTCCCCGTCGTCGTGGACCCCGAGGCAGCCATCATCTGCGAACTGCGCCCGGATGTGGTGGTGGACGCCATCCTGGCCAAGCGCAACCTGGGCACGCGCATCACCGACGCGCCCCTGGTCATTGGGCTGGGGCCGGGGTTCACCGCAGGCGAAGACGTCCACGCCGTGGTAGAAACCATGCGGGGGCACACCCTGGGGCGCGTGATCTGGCAAGGGCAAGCCTTGCCCAACACGGGAATCCCGGGCGAGGTCGGCGGCTACGCCGAGCAGCGAGTGGTGCGCGCCCCCTGCGCAGGGGTGTTCCGCGGTGTGCGCGAAATCGGCGACATGGTGGACGTGGGCGACGTCGTCGCGTATGTGGACAATGAGCCGGTGCGCGTGCGGCTGAAGGGCGTCCTGCGGGGGCTGCTCCACGATGGGCTGACCGTGCACGCCAACATGAAGGTGGGCGACGTGGACCCCCGCGCCGCCCGCGAGCACTGCTTCACCATCTCGGACAAGGCGCTGGCCATCGCGGGCGGCGTGCTGGAAGCCATCCTTCACTCTATGCGACAGGGCTAACATAACTTGGCATAACCGCAGCGCGTGCTTGACGTTTACACTGCGGGAGAGTATACTGGTCCCGCTTGAGACCTTTCGCCTGGAGGAGATGGGGAATGTCCACGCCTGCGGTGCTTGGGGGTACTCCTCTTTTTGAATCGCCGTTGCCCTTCATGAGACCCACGCTGCCCGAGTTCTCCGAAGTCGCAGGCGAAATCGGGGAAATCTTCCAGACCGGCATGGTAACCAAGGGCAAGTACCTGGCCGCCTTTGAGCAGGCCGTCGCCAGGCACTTGGGGACCAGGCACGCCGTCGGCGTCTCCAGTTGCACTACCGGCCTCACCCTCACCTACAAGGCCGCCGACCTGGTCGGCGAGGTCGTCGTCCCCAGTTTCACCTTCATGGCCACGGTGCACCCCCTTGCGTGGTGCGGCCTCACGCCTGTGTTCGCCGACGTGGACCCTGAGACGTGGAACCTGGACCCGGACGCCGCGGCTGCCGCCATCACACCGGCCACGTCAGCCATCGTCGCCACCCACGTGTTCGGCAATCCCGCCGACGTGGAGCGCCTGGAATCGGTGGCGCGGCGCGCTGGCGTGAAACTCCTGTTTGACGCTGCTCACGGGTTCGGCACGCTGTACCGCGGGAAGCCGGTGGGCAGCCACGGTGAGGCCGAGGTCTTCAGTTCCAGCCCGACGAAACTGCTCGTAACCGGCGAAGGGGGCATTGTCGCCACCAACAACGCGGAAATCGCGCGCCGTATAGAAGTGGGCCGCGAGTACGGCAACCCAGGCAACTACGACACCGAGTTCCCCGGCCTCAACGCCCGCATGCAAGAGTTCAGCGCCATCCTCGGCCTGCATTCGCTGCGGATGCTGGAAGACAACGCCAAACGCCGAAATCACCTCGTGGACATCTATCGGCAGGGGTTGCAGGGTGTGGAAGGCATTTACTTCCAGAAGATAGACCCGCGCGACCGCTGCTCGTATAAGGATTTCTCCATTCGCGTCGTGGAATCCGAATTCGGCCTGTCGCGCGACGCGCTGGTCCGGGCATTGCGGGCCGAGGGTGTGGACACCCGAAACTACTACGACCCGCCCGTTCACCTGCACACGGCGTATCGGCACGTGGGCGAGCGTTATCGCGGTCGGCTGCCTGTAACGGAGCGCCTCGCCAAGGAATGCGTGAGTCTGCCCATCTTCTCGCACATGGAACCCGACACAGTGCAGCGCATCTGCGAGGCTATCCGTCGCATCCAGCGCCACAGCGCCGCCATACGCAAAGCATTGAGTTAGGACGTTTGTAGAGAGATGTGGCTCAGGAATCGGTATTTGCTTATCGCTGACCTGGTCTTGCTGCTGTTGGCGCTTCTCCTGAGTTATTTCCTGCGCTTTGACACGTTCACCGCGTGGAGTTACTTCCAGCGCTGGTGGCCGGTCGTGCCCGCCCTGCTCATCCTCTACCCACTGGCATTCCACCTGTTCGGCCTGTACCGGCGCATGTGGCAGTACGCGGGCAGCCACGAAGTGCTGGCCATCATCGCGGCGGCGAGCATCGCGTCGGCGGTGTTGGCCATCCTCATCTACGGCGTCATGCGCCCCCTGAAGATCATCTCCGGCTTCTCCCGCCCCATGCTCATCATCGACTGGTTGCTGAACATCCTTCTCCTTGGGGGCGTCCGTTTTTCGTCCAAGATCGCCTGGGATATCACGACCGGCCGCAAGAGTAGGATCGGCCAGGGTGGCGTGCCGCGTCGCATCCTGGTCATCGGCGCCGGGGATGCGGGTGCCATGATCGTCCGCGAGATGCACAACAACCCCGAAATCAATATGCTGCCGGTGGGGTTCGTGGACGATGACGAACGGAAAATCGGCAACTACATCCACGGCGTCAAGGTCTACGGTTCGCGCAGGGACATCCCCGAACTGGCGCGGCGGCTGCACGTGGACGAGGCGCTCATCGCCATGCCCACAGCGCCCGGCAAATCCATCCGCGAAATCGTCAGCATCTGCGAGAGCGCAGGCATCCGATTCCGCACGTTGCCCGGCCTGTTTGAACTCCTGAACGGCAAGGTCTGGCTCAGCCAAATCCGCGAGGTGCAATTGGAAGACCTGCTGCGCCGCGAACCGACCAGCGTCAACCTGGAGGAAATTGCCGGCTTCATCTCCGGGGCCACCATCCTGGTAACCGGCGCGGGCGGGTCCATCGGGTCTGAATTGTGCCGCCAGATCGCGCGGTTCCGCCCCGGCCACCTCATCCTGTTGGGCCACGGCGAGAACAGCATCTACAACATTGAGCAGGAACTGTGCCGCAAGTTCCCGTCGCTGCCGCGGGACGTGATCATCGCCGACATCCGCGACGCGAACAAGATTCACGCGATCCTGCAACGCTACCGCCCGCAGATCGTGTTCCATTCGGCGGCGCACAAGCACGTGCCGCTGATGGAACACAACGTGGACGAGGCGATCACCAACAACGTGCTGGGCACGCGAAACGTTGTCCAGGCCGCGCTGACCGCCGACGTGGAGCGGTTTGTGCTGATCTCCACGGACAAGGCCGTGCGCCCTACCAGCATCATGGGCGCGACCAAACGCATCGCCGAGATGATCGTGCAAGAGGCCGCGATGCGAAGCGGACGCGCGTTCGTGGCCGTGCGCTTTGGCAACGTGCTCGGTAGCCGCGGTAGTGTGGTCCCGCTGTTCAAGGAGCAGATCGCCGCCGGTGGCCCCATCACCATCACCCACCCGGAGATGACCCGCTTCTTCATGACCATCCCCGAGGCCGTCCAACTCGTCATTCAGGCGGCTTCACTGGCCACGCCGGGCCAAATCTACGCCCTGGACATGGGCGACCCGATCCGCATCGTGGATTTGGCCAAGGACCTGGTGGAACTGTCGGGACTGAAACTGGGCCGCGACATTGAAATCGTGTACACGGGCCTGCGTCCGGGCGAGAAACTCCATGAGGAACTGTTCACCCGCGACGAGCAGCGTACAGCCACTGTGTACGAGAAAATCTTCATCGCCCAGTCCGTGCCGGTGGACGGCGACCGCCTGTACCGGATGATTGACCTCTTGGCCGAATACGCAGCGCAGATGGACGAGGTGGCCATCCGCAGGACGCTGCGCGAACTGGTGCCCGACTTCCAGGAAGCCGAAGTGCCCCTGCTGGAAGGCGGGTCATAGAACCGTCGGCGGTGGATACGGCCCGCGACTTCCGAAATCTGCTCGCCATCCTCATCCTCGGCCTGGCTCTCTCCGCCGTCTGCTTTGCCTTCACGCCACTGTGGCAGGTCCCAGACGAGCCGCAGCACTACCAGTTGGCCCGCCTGGTAGCCGACCTAGGTCGCTGGCCCACGCTGTCGGATGTGTGGGGCGCGCTGCAGTTGGAGCGGGACGTGTACGCTTCCCTCGTGCGGCATCGCTTCTGGGAGATTCGCGCGCACCGCACTCCGCCGCCCTCGCTCTGGGCCGATACAGCGCCCGACGTGCTCCTGCCGCCTATCGCTGCGTCGCCGGGCTACTACGTGCTAGCCGCTGGTGCGCTCCGCCTTGTCGGCGGCGCGGGGGTGGACGCCCAGGTGCGGAGCCTGCGCGGGCTGTCGGTGCTCCTGGGGCTGGCGGAACTGTTCTTCGTCTTTCAGCTGGCCCGTGCGGCGTTCCCCCGCGAAGCGCACCTGCAAGCCGCGGCTCTTTGCTTCGTAGCCTCCCTGCCCATGCGCGCCTACATGACCGCCGGAGCCAACAGCGACACGTTGGCGGCGCTGCTGGGCGGGGCCGCGCTCTGCGCCATGGCGGCCTGGGTTGACGGGCCGCTGGCGCCAGCGCGGGGGCTAGTCCTCGGCCTGCTCGTGGCCGCCAGCCTGCTGACCAAGCGCACGACGCTGTTCCTGGTGCCGACGGGGGCGCTGTTCTTGCTCCTCAACAGGCGCGCGGCGGCTAGCGCAGGTCAGCGGAGCGCAGCGTGGGCGCTCGGCGCGGGCATCGCGGCCCTGGGCGCAGGCGCGCTGGTGGCGGCATGGGCACTCGCCCGCCCGCCCCTCGCCGCGCCGGGCCAGGCGTGGCCCTATCCGGGCGCTTCGCCCGACGGATTGCTCGGCATCCGCGCCGAATGGCTCTCGCGCCTGTTCTCGGCGGAAGCATGGCCGCCCATCGCATTGCTCGGATACGCGCGGGCGCTGGGCATCGCCTTCGCCAGTTTCTGGGGGGCGTTCGGGTGGCTCACGGTGCGGCTGGGCGTCGGGTGGTACGCGGCGCTAGCCTGCCTGACCGCGGCGGCGCTGGCGGGGTTGATTCGCGCATTCCGCCGTGCGCGCCGCCCGCTACCGCGTGCGCAAGTTCTCGTGGCGGGCGCGGCCCTGCTGGCCGTGCTTCAGATTGTCGGAGCAGCCATCGCCCAGGGCATTCCCCAGCAGGGGCGGTACCTGCTCCCCGCCATCGGCCCCATTGCCTGTTGCCTTGTGGCGGGATGGGCCTACTGGCTGCCTTCATCTGCAAGGCGCAGGCTGCCCCTGCTAGTGGGCGGCGCGCTGCTGTTGCTCAACGCCGTGGCCTGGGGCGTCTACATCTGGCCTGCGTTCCACGGGCCTGCGTAGTAACAATTACAGTCGCGGCGTGTCCTTCTGATCGGAGCGAAGAATCCCCTGCCTGCGCTTGGCCTTGCACTGCTCCGAAGCGAGATTCTTCATCGCTGCGCTCCTTGGAATGACAAGTGCAGCGCTAACGGCGCGGCCTGCGCCCAGGCCAGTACTGGGGATACACGGTGCACGGGTAGCCCGTCTCGGCGCGGCACAGCATGGGCACGTCCACATCCAGGGGCGCGCCCGCCTGCCAGAACGCCCGCGCCAGATGGCACAGCGGCAAGCCCATCACGTTGGCGTAGCACCCCTCAATCTGCGCCACGGGGCGAAAGACGTGGTTCTGGATGGCATAGGCGCCCGCCTTGTCCATGGGGTCGCCGCTGTCCACGTAGGCCGCGATTTCGGCGTCGCTGTAGTTGCGCATCACGACGCGGCTCTCGGCGCACTCAGTGATTTCCAAGCCCGACGGCAGGATGAGGGTAACGCCACTGAGAACATCGTGCTCCTGCCCCCGCAGCCGCCGCAGCATCGCCACGGCCTCGTCCCTGTCGGCGGGCTTGCCCAGAATCTCGCCGTCCAGCACGACGATAGTATCCGCGCCGACTACCAGCGCGTCGGGGTGGCGAGCCGCTACTGCACGGGCCTTGCGCTGGCTCAGGGCGCGCACGGCTTCCGCGGGCGTCTGGTCGCCTGCGATGTCCTCGGCGGCATCGGACGAATCCGCCACGAAATCCAACCCCAGCAGGCGGAAGAAATCCCTGCGGCGCGGGCTTCTGGATGCCAGGACGATTCTCACAGGGCCCTCGCTACCCATCTACACCGCCCTGCGCCCAGTCCAGGCCCAACTCTGCTAGCCGCGCCGCCGTGGGATGGCCCGCGTCGTCCCAGCCCATCATGCCGTAGTACAGCGCCAGCGCACGCTCAAGCTCATCGGGCTTCAGCGCCACGCCTGCCAGCGGCCCGTCGGCGAATGCCTCGTAGAATCGGCGCGGCAGGCAGTCATCGTCGGCGCCGAACCCGCACCGCAGGTTGAACAGCCGCGCCATCTGCTGGCCCCGCTCCGACGCCTTCATCAGTTCCCACAGGCTCACGTTCCACCCCGTGATGTCCCGCGCCAGATCCACCACCTGGTTGGGCGAATAGGGCATGAACTGGCACAGGCCCAGGCTGTTGTAGAGATGGTTCCACGTGGACACGTAGTAGAACGCGCGGACTTTGCGCTCGCTCAAGTCGTTGACGGGCATGGGCGACAGGATGCCCAGCGGCCCGAACCGCTCGCGGAAGGAGCGCCCCGCCTTCACCAGCCCATCGTCGTGCATGTGGTCTGCGCCCGTCGGTGAGACGGCGTAGCCGATGCCAAGGCCGTGCTTGAAGCGCGGCTCGTGCATGGGAATCTCCTGCCCCTTGACCGTCATCACGAAACGCTCGGCCCCGCGCCCGATGAGTTTCGCCGCCTGCGCAGTCCCTTCCGCCAGGATGTGGCCAAGCCCACGCCGCTCGCCGATGGCTTCCACCATCGCCAGCATGGCCTCGGCGTTGCCGAAGCGCAGGTCCAGCCCGTCGGTGTCGGCTCGCGTGAGGACGCCGTTCTCGTAGCACTCCATGGCGAAGGCGATAGCCATACCCGTGCCGATGGTGTCCAGACCCAGGGCGGCGCATCGCTCGTTGGCCAGCGCCACAGCAGCCAAATCGCCCACCCCGCAGCACGAACCCAGCGCCGCGACCGATTCGTACTCCGGGCCGCCGTACACAGGATGCAACACGCGCGACCCGTGCACGCCTCCCACAACCCGCTTGCAGCGCACGATGCACGCCCAGCAGGAACCGCGGTTCACCAGAATCTCGTCGCGCATGGTCTCGCCGGCGATGCGGATGGCGTGCTCAAAATGTCCCTGCCGGAAGTTGCGGGTGGGCAGGCCGCCGCTGGCATTCAGGTACTGAACGCCGCCTGCGGTGCCCGTGTCGCGGAAGCCGGCGTTGAGTTTCTCGTCGTTGGCCGCCAGCCAGCGGGCGAGCGCTTGCACGCCATCGGGGTTAGCCAGTGGCACGGGCTTCGTCCCCCGCACAGCGATGGCGCGCAGCCGCTTGGCCCCCATGACCGCGCCCATGCCCGTGCGCCCGTAGAAGTGGGTCAGGTCGTTGGCAATGCACGCCAGCCGCACCTGCCTTTCGCCCGCCGGGCCAATCTGCGCCACGCGAACCCCGTGGTCGCCCAACTCGCGGCGGATGGCTTCCTGCGCCTCGGCGGTGGGCAGCCCCCACAGGTGCTCGGCCGAACGGATTTCGGCCTGCCCGTCGCGGATGTACAGGTACACCGGCTTGTCCGACGCGCCCTCAACGATCACGGCGTCAAACCCCGCGCGCTTGAGTTCTGCGCCCCAGAATCCGCCCGCTTCGGCGTCGCCGCACCCGCCCGTCAGCGGCGAGCGCGCGCCCACGCTGTTGCGCCCCGCGCCCGCGACCGGCGCGCCGGTGATGATGCCCGCCGCAAAGATGAGCCGATTGTCCGGCCCCAGGGGATCAGCGTCCGCAGGAACTTCGCGCAGCAGCGTGTGGGCGATGAGGTTGCGGCCCCCCAGGTAGGCGCGGTAGAACTCCTCGCCGGGGTGCTCCTCGCGAATCTCCCCGCTGGTCAGGTTGACCCGCAGGATGCGGTTGTGATAGCCAAACCGTTCTGCCTCTGCCATCGTGTTACCTCCTTACTCACACAGGCACGACGGGCCTCCCGCGACGCGCCAAACTGTCATGCTGGGCGAGGCGAAGCATCTCGCACCGCCCCGCTTGTGTCATTGCGAGCGAAGCGAAGCATCTCGGTTGACGAGATTCTTCGGCGCTCCGCGCCTCAGAATGACAGCCTGACAGTCTGACTTTGACGTCTCGCCCCAAACGGGCTATACTTATGTCCGCAGCACGCACCAATGCGGGGTGTAGCGCAGTTGGCTAGCGCGCAGCGTTTGGGACGCTGAAGTCGGAGGTTCAAGTCCTCTCACCCCGACCACGCGGCGGATGCATCGTCGCAGCGAGCGGGAGTAGCTCAGGGGTAGAGCACCTGCCTTCCAAGCAGGCTGTCGCGAGTTCAAATCTCGTCTCCCGCTCCTGCTTATTCTTGAGGGCCCATAGCTCAGCGGCAGAGCGGCCGGCTCATAACCGGTTGGTCGCTGGTTCGAATCCGGCTGGGCCCACCAGCGTAGGTGTGCAGTCCCCCGTAGCCGGGGACTGCCCCCTACATCCGCGACGCGACAATCCCCTCTACCTCATCCGCGAGCGCTTTGCCCTTCGCCAGCAGCGCGGTGGCTTCGGCCTTCAGCGTCGCCGCGACATCCGGGTTCTTGATGTCCTTGGCGTTGATTTCCACGTTGAGCAGAGCGCCACGCAAGGCGGCAAAAGCCATGTAAGCCGCAACACCGCTGTCGCAGATGCACGATGCGTTGCCCTTCGCTGCCGCCTGTTTCACAAGTTCCAGCACCTCCACGCTGGCCCTGGCCACTTGCATCGGGACTTCGGCGGCCCCCACCAGCGCGGCCTGGATGGCCTCGCGGCGGCGCGCTTTCTCCTCGTCCGTCCCCTTGGGCAGCGCGAACGCCTGCACAACCGCGTCGTAGGCTTCGCTGTCGCGCCGCACGGCCTCGGCAAGGCTGGCCCGCAAGGCCTCCGCGCGCGTCAGAATCTTCTGCATCTCCGGCGCGACGGCTTCGTAGCCTGCTTTGCCCACCGTCAGCCCGGCGTGCATCTGCACAAGCGCCGCGCCCAACGCCCCTGCCAGCGCCGCCACGCTGCCGCCCCCCGGCGTGGGGGTCGGGGCCGCCACCGCATCCAGCATCGCCGTCGGCGTGATGTCCTCTTCCTCCTCGGCGAGGCGGTTCTCCAGAATCTGCTCGTCGGAGAAGCGGTGCAGGCTCAAGTACCACTTGGCCGCGTCCAGCAGGGCCTCGGCGGGCGTGAGGCCCACAACCTCGCTCTCCACCACCGACACGCCGTAGCGGCTCGCCTCCGAGCGGATGGTCTCCACCACGCGGTGCAGCGGCGTCTGCCGGTAGTCGGTCATATTCATGGTAACCTGCACGAGGCTGCCCGCCGGCACGCCCAGGGCCTTGCAGTGGCGGAACCCGCCGCTGGAATGCCGTACCGCCTTGGCGATGGCCTTGGCGATCTTCAGGTCCGACGTGCCCAAATTGACGTTGAACGCGATGAGGAACGGGCGCGCGCCGATGGCCGTAGCGCCCGCCGGCCCCATCTCCGCCGGGCCGAAATCGGGCGCGCGGTCGGGGTTGGTGCGAATCTCCTCGGACAGGCCCTCGTACTCCCCGCGCCGCACGTCGGCCAGGTTCTGGCGGTCCGGGCGAGTCGCCGCTGCCTCGTACAGGTACACAGGGATGCCCAGTTCGCGGCCGACCCGCTCGCCCAGCCGTCGCGCGATGGCTACGCAGTCGTCCATGGTTACGCCGCGCACCGGTACAAAGGGAACCACATCGGTCGCGCCCATACGCGGGTGCGCGCCCTTGTGCTTGCGCATGTCAATCAGCGAGGCCGCCGCGGCGATGCCTTCAAACGCCGCACGTTCCACAGCCTCCGGCGACCCCACCAGCGTTACCACCGAGCGGTTGTGGTCGGGGTCTGACTCCACATCCAGCACGCGCACGCCCGGCACCTGGCGCATGCGGTCCACAATCTGCTGCACAACCTGGGGGTTGCGTCCCTCGCTGAAGTTGGGTACGCACTCAACGATCCGTTTCACGGGGCCTCCTCGCATCGTGGTCTTGGTTTGGCTCGCGGCCCCATTCTACATAGCGGGGCCGTCAGCGTCAATTGCCCGCCTCCCCCAGTTGTGGTAGAATCCCGTCGCTCCGGCGTCCCGGGGCCATCTTCGCAGCGGGCTTGACAAGGCGCGATGAACCTGCTCACTCCGTGGACACCCGTCATCTGGCTGGCGCTGGCTGCCCTGGTCTTGCAGCACGTGGGCCGGCGTTTGGCACCCTGGGCGCGGACTGCAGTGGCAGCCGCGGGTGTAGCCGGCGCGGCGGCCTTCGCCATTGCGCTCCGCGTCGGGCCCGCCACCGCGCCCGTGGAGTTCCTGTGGCCCTCATCGCTGGGGCGCGGCCCATCGCTCGCCGCCGATGCGGAGATGTTCCCATTTGCCGTGCTGGTCGTCCTCATGCTGGCGGGCGCGGTGGCAGTGGAGTCGTCGGCTTGGGCGCGTTGGCCGCGCGCGCTGGCCCTTGCCGCCGCGTCCCTACTGTCCATCTACGCCGAGAACCTCCTTGCGTTGGCCCTGGCCTGGATTGCGTTGGAAGCCTTCCTCGTGGCCCAGGGCACAGGGATTGCGCCAGAGGACGAGGAGATATCTCTTGGCAGGGTCAGCGCCTTCTGGGGCATCGTGGGGCTGGTGGGGATTGTCTGGGCGTGGCACGAGACGCGGGGGGCCAGCCTCCGCGCCTACGAAGTCGCCGATTGGACACCCCGCGCGCGGACACTCCTCATGGGCGTGGCGTTGATTCGCATGGGTGCGTTTCCCTGGGTGTCGCGGCGGCTGTTCGGGGGCGCGTCCGGCAGTTCGCCAGTGGATGCCGCGTCGCTGTTGTCGGTCATCGCCGGGGTTGCCCTCGCGCAGCGAGTCGCCGCCCTGGGAGCGCCGACGCACGCGACCGTTCTCCTCTGGCTTGGCGCGGCGGGCGCGCTGGTCTGCGGCCTTTGCGCCTGGCTCACTCCC
>JARYMK010000029.1 GCA_029907165.1 Anaerolineae bacterium | reverse complement strand
TGTCGCCGATGAACGCGGCCACGAAGCTGCTGCGCGGGGCTTCATAGATCTCGGCGGGCGTGCCCACCTGCTCGATGATGCCGCTGTTCATGACCGCGATGCGGTCGGACAGGCTCATGGCCTCGCCCTGGTCGTGGGTAACGTACACGGCGGTGATCCCCAGGCGTCGCTGCAGGTCCTTGATTTCAAACCGCATCTCTTCTCGCAGTTTGGCGTCCAGGTTGGACAGCGGCTCGTCTAGGAGCAGGACCTTGGGGCGGTACACGAGGGCGCGGGCCAGTCCCACGCGCTGCTGCTGCCCGCCCGATAGTTGCCGGGGATAGTGCTTCTCGTATCCCTCCAGGCGCACCAGTTTCAGCGCATCGCGCACCAGTTTGGCGCGCTCGGCCTTGTCCATGCGACGGATCATCAGCGGGAACTCCACGTTCTCAAACACGGTCATGTGCGGGAAGAGGGCGAAGTTCTGGAAGACCATGCCGAGTTCTCGCCGATGGGTCGGCACGTCGGTAACGTCTTTGCCGTCAATGAACACGCGCCCCTCGTCAGGGATGTTCTGGCCGGTGATGCAGCGCAGGGCGGTGGTCTTGCCGCACCCGCTGGGGCCGAGCAGCGTCATCAGTTCGCCCCGGCGGATGCGCAGGGTTACGTGGTCGTTGGCAACGATGTTGCCATAGCGTTTGGTGATATCTACAAGTTCAATCATCCAGTCGGACATCATGGCCTCCGATGTGGGTATCCTGAATGGTTACACGCCCTTGAATCCGCCTACCAGTTTCTCCGGCTGGACCTGGCGCTGGATCATGAACAGGACGAAGAGCGAGGGGATGATGAGGATCATGGACAGGGCGCTGGTTACCTCCCAGTACCCCTCGCCGACGGCCAGGTAGGTGCGCACGGGCAGGGTGATGGTCTTCGGGCCGTAGGTCATCAGCGTGAGCGTGAACTCGTTGTAGGATGTGGTGAAGGTGAAGATGATGGACGAGAGGATGCCGGGCATGACCAGCGGCAGCGTGATGTGGAAGAACGTGCGCAGGTTGTTGGCTCCGCAGACGCTGGCGGCCTCCAGCACGCGCTCGTCCAGGCCCTCAAAGGTGGACGACAGGACGAGGATCGCATACGGCGCGCAGATGGCCACGTGGGCGATGGCGACGCCCAGGTGCGTGTCAATGAGGTGCAGGCGGTAGAAGATCTGCGCGACACCCAGGGCGTAGGCGATGGGCGGGATCATGCGCGGCAGGAGGATGGTTGACATAATTACTTCCTTGCCGGGAATCTGGCGGCGGCCCAGCGCCCAGCCCGTTGGGATCGCGATGAGCGTGGAGATGGTAACGGCGATGCCCGCGATGACCAACGTGTTGCGCAGCACCTCCGGGATGTTGGTTACCGTGATGGCCCACTTGTACCAGTCTAGCGTGAATTCAGGCGGGAGCCAAAGTTTGCCGAACCAGTTCCGCCCGAAGGATTTCAGCAGGATCATCAGGAAGGGCGTGGTAACCCACAGGAAGAAGCACAGCAGGAACGTGTAGGCCAGCAGTTTCTTGGCGTTGAGCAATGCTCGCAGGTATTGGCGCAGGGTTCTCATGATGCGGTTGGTCTCCTTAGCACGCGCATGTAGAAGGTGAGGAACACCAGTTGGAGCAGGGCCATGACGACGGCCATGGCGCTGGCGGCCTCCCAGCGGGCCGGTGTGAACACCTCAATCTGCTTGTAAATCTGGACGGCGAGGGGGCGGTAACTGCCGCCGGTGATGAGCGGGATGCTGAACGCGCCGAACGCTGCCATGAAGGTCAGCACCGAGCCCGCGAGGATGCCCGGCATGATGAGCGGGATGACCACATGGCGCAGCACCTGCCACGGGCTGGCTCCGGCGACCCGCGCCGCCTCTTCAAATGCGGGGTCCAGGCCCTCCAGCGTGGAGAGCGTGGTAACCGCCGTGTACGAGAAATAATGCCATACGTAGAAAATGACCAGACCGGTCAGGGTGTAGTTGATCTTCACGGGCTGCTCCACCACGTGAAGGCCCTGCATGAGCAGCAGGTTGAGCCAGCCGCGGCTGCCGTAGAACAGGAGCAGCCCCAGCGCGCCCACCAGGCCGGGGACTGTGATGGGCACGAGGATGGTCAGCCGGAAGAGCCGGTGCCCGACCAGTTTCTGGCGCAGGAGCAGCGTCAAGGGTACGGACAGCAGGATGGACAGCAGCGTGCACGCGATGGCGAGGAAGAACGTGAGCAAGATGACCTGGCGTGTGGACGCCTGCCCCAGAAAGTCGGTGTAATTCCGCAGTGTCCAGGCAGTGGTAACGCCTTCGGGCCGGAAACTGCGGACGACGGTAACCAGCATGGGGTAGAAGAACAGGCCGAAGAAACTGGCCAACCCCGGCAGGAGCATCACGAAACTAATCAACGCATAGCGATGCTTCTTCAGGAAAGAAGCCATGACCTTTGGTGCCTCCACAAGAGCGGATGGGATGAACCGGACCGACGGAAGTGATCTGGGCGTCCGCCCTGGACGCCCAGATCACGAGACGCGTGCCGACTATTTGGGCAGGAGCACTTCCGCACCCTTTTCCTTGACCCAGTCGGTGAACTCCTTGTTGTTGAGCCGGACGCGGACTGGCTCAATCTCTTTCCACTTCGGGATCTTGCGCCAGACGACATCGGGGACCTTGTCCTCAATGTTGGTGCCGGTGTACTGCCACATCTCCGTGATGAGGCGAATCTGCTGGTCATCCGACAGCAGGTAGTTGATGACCTTCATGGCCACCTGCTTGTACTCATCCGGGATGTTGGCCGGGATGGACAGGTAGCCATCGGAGCCGGCCGGCATGCCATCGCTCAGGGACCCCGCCGCGATGGTGGGCGGCATCGTGCCCTGGCTGATGGACCACAGCGAGTAGTCCATGGCATAGCACGCAATCCAGGTGTCGCCTGCGTTGAAGTCCTCAAACATGTTGGTGGGCTCGTTGGCGATCTTGCAGTAGGTCATGAAGTCCTTCAACTTGGCGATGGCATCCTGGTACTCGGGCTTCTTCTCCAGTTCGGCCAGCGGGATGGGGCTGCCGTCGGGGTTGGTGAGCGGGACGAAGGCGTTGACGAACGCGTAGGGCAGGCTACGACCCGAGCCGGACTTGGAGTCGGGGCGCATCCAGCCGATGTGGCCTTTCCACTCGGCGCGCCGCTCGTAGAACTCCTTCCAGGACTTGGGCGGGTTCTTGACGTATTCGGTGTTGTAGATGAGCGTGTACTGGCTGCGCCAGTAGAGCGCGCCCGTGCCCTGGATGTCCACGCCCTGCGCCGTCTTCAGGTACTCCTCCGGGCACTTGGCGAGGTTCGGGATCATGTCCAGCCGGTCGGGATGCAGTTTGACCAGCGGGATGTTGCTCTTGATGAGGTTCGCCAGGTCGTCGGGCTTCATGAACAGCAGGTGGATGTCGCCCTTGCCCGGCTCCCAGGCCTTCATGCGCTCGGCGACCTCGGTGCCCTTGGATACCACGTAGTTGATCTTGATGCCCAGTTGCTCCTGCACGGACGGGATGATGCGGGTCTGCCAGAACAACTGGAAGTTGGCGCCGGAGTTCGTGTCCACCACCGTGATCTCGGTCGGCAGGGGCGGCGGCGGCGTCGCGGTTACGGGCACGACGACCGTCTCCTTGACGGTTACCGGTACGGTCTCTCTGACGATGATCTTCTCCGGCGTGGGCGTGGGCCCGCAGGCCGGCAATACGGCCGCTGCGACCAGCAACAGACTTACGACCAGAAACAGTGACTTACGCATGGTTCTCCTCCCCCCTTTGAGATTCTGAACTGGATGCGGTACGCCGATACGGTCAATCCTAGCGGTCCGAATCTTGCCTGCACATCACCTCCTCTCGTGCCCCTTCAGGCTTCCAGCGGCAGGCGAACGGGCTTGCCCGACTTGGCGCTGCGGTACATGGCCTCGGCCAGTTCCACCGCGCGGTAGCCGTCCAGGGCCTTCACGGGTGGGAATCCTTCTCCCATCAGGGCATCCACGAAGAGTTTGTCCTCCTCCACGTACCCCCACTTCTCTGCTGCCGAGAGTTGGAAGCAGTCGTGGGTGAGAATCTGCTGCCCAAGTCCGGGGCTGTACGTTACCTTCTCCATCTCCTCGGTTACGATGGCGGCGTGTTCCCCGTAGAGTTCTATCCGCTCAAAGGGGAACGCCCAGGTGCTGTGGGCACAGGATGAGAACACGGCATGGTGGCCGCTCTCAAAGGTCAGGATGGCCGAGAAGTCGTCCAGTTCCTTGTACACGTTGGCCTCGGCCCGGCAGTACACTTCCACCACCTCGCCCATCAGCCAGCGGATCATGTCCAGCAGGTGGATGGTGGATTCGTACAGGAAGCCACCGGTGAGGGCCGTGTTGCCCACCCAGGGCGGGTTGAGCAGTTCGCCGCGGTTCATCTTGACGTTCGCGGACAGGGGGACGAACCCCTGGGCGATGCGGTCTTTGGCGAACTTGTACACCGGCGCAAAGCGGCGGTTGAAGCCGATCTGGTAGATGAGGCCCGTGCGCTCCACCTTGTCCAGAATCTGGCGGGCTTCCCGCAGGTCCGTCGCCATGGGCTTCTCGCTGAACACGTGGATTCCCCGGTCTAGGGCTGCGATGACCGGTTCCAGGTGCAGCGCGTTGGGCGTGGTTACGTACACGGCGTCGGGCTTGTGGGCGAAGATGTCGTCCAGCGACGTGCACGCGGCGCACTGGTATTCCGCGGCGGCCTTCTCGGCGTTGGCGGGCACGATGTCGCCGATGGCGACGATCTGCACGCGGTCGTCGCGCTGCAGGTTCTGCGCGTGGACGCGGCCCATGTGGCCTGCTCCGATGATGGCGATCTTGACGGTCATTGCGGCATCTCCTTACACGACCTGGAAGCCTGCGCGAGTGAGTAGGGCCAGGGTCTTGGCGCGGGCATCGGACGCGAGTTCGCGTGCGTCGCGCTTCCAGTAGTCTGGCCTGAAGAGTTCAATGGAGCAGAGGCCGTCAAAGCCTATTATACGCAGGTTGCCCAGGATATCAAGCAGGGGGATAACCCCCTCACCGGGCAGCAGCCGATGCGCGTCGGTGAGGGTCGCGCGGGACTTGTCCTCCGCGTCGTTGATGTGGAAGATGTAAATCTTCTGCGGGTCAACCTGCAGGATGGAGTCCAGCGTGGAGCCGCCCGCGTAGAAGTGGAACGTGTCCAGCACAAGGCCCACGTTGGGCAGATTGGCCTCGCGGACAATCTCCCAGCACTGGGCCAGGGTCGGCACCGAGCAATCGGGCTGCCCCAGGAACTCGTAGGCGAGTTTCACCTTGTGCGCCGCGGCGATCTCGGTCAGGTCGCCCAGGACGCGAATGGACTCGCGCTTGATGTCGGCCCACGTGGCGCCGGGCGGCGTGGGGCTGGGCACGACAACGATCTTGTCGCAGCCGACCGCCTCGGCGATCTCGCTGTAGCGCTGGCACTGCTCCCGTATCTCGCCGTAGTCATCGCCTTTGAATGTGATGTGCTCAATGGAATTGATGCTGACGGGTTGGATTCCGTTGGACGTGAACAGCGCGCGCAAATCGTCCAGCGAATGGGTCTGCAGATAGTGGTTCATCTTGCCGGCCCAGATTTCCAGCGCCTTGAAGCCCGCACTGCTAGCCGCCTTCACGTCTTGCTCAAGGGTTGCTCTCATGGTTGTAGCGCCATTGAAGCCCAGAAGCATACCGTCCTCCGAGACTAATGTGATGCGAAAACCTGCTGCAAGTACACGCGCGACCGGCGCAGGTATTCGGTGAGTTGGTCTCGCCAGCCCTCGCCCTTGACCGGCGTGAACGGGTCGGGGCCTGAAGCGGTGCATTCCACGATGACGTCGCCGGCGTAGCCGATTCTCTTCAGTGCTGCGGCGAGGGCGGGGAAGTCTGTGTGGCCCAGACCCAGGCCCGCGCGGTTGGAATCGGCCACGTGGAACAGGAACAGGCGCTGGCCCGCGTGCTCCACGGCCTGGGCGGGGTTGGCCTCCTCAATGTTCATGTGGTAGGCGTCCAGCAGGATGCCCACGGACGGGTGCCCCACGGCCTGCACGAACTCCACCGCCTGGGCTGCCGTGTTCAGCAGGTGGCTCTCGTAGCGGTTGAGCACCTCCATGGCGATGCGGATGCCTGCGTCGGCGGCAAGGGGAGCCAGGGTGGCCACTCCGCCCAGCAGGTAGCCGTACTCCTGCTCCTGCGAGGCAATGGCGCGAACCCGACCCACCGCGCCGTGGCACGACACGATCGGGCAGCCGACCTCGTGGGCGAAGTCAATCAGGCGCCGGTAGTAGTCCAGGGCCGCGCTGCGGATGGCGGCGTCGGGGTGGGCCAGGTCCACGTTGTCGGGCGTGAGCGACAGGACCGAGAGGCCCGCTTGCTGGCAGGTGGCGCGTATCGTCGCAGGATGATGGGCCTGGAGATCGCCCATCAGTTCCATGCCATCGTAGCCCAGGCGGGCAAGCGCGTCGGCGATTTGCTCCACAGGCATGTCGCCGAATATCCAGGTGCAGACCCCGAATCTCACAGGTGGCCTCCTTGCCAGGGTGGGTGTGCTAGACTCGTCTGGGTGCGCTCGTGGACTCCCGCACTACCAGCGTAGGCTCAATGGTAACGTCCTGTACGTCGGCCGCGCCGTTCAGCAGGCGCAGGAGCATGTCCATGGCCATGCAGCCCATGTCGTATTTGCGCTGGCGGATGGTCGTCAGCGGCGGGTCCAGGTATTCCACGATGGGAATGTCGTCGTAGCCCACGACGGAGACGTCGTCGGGAACCCGGATGCCCGCCTTTTTGAGGGCGCGGATCGTGCCGATGGCGGTCATGTCGTTGTAGCAGAAAATGGCCGTCGGGCGGACGCCGCGCGACAACAGGTGCTCGGTCGCGTGCGTGGCTGCCGCGGGTCTGCCGTCGCCCTCGGCCACCAGCGCCGGGTCAAACGCGATGCCGGCGGCTTCCAGGGCGGCGCGGTAGCCGTCCATACGGGCCTGGCTGGACCTGACGTTGTTGGGCGAGGCGATGTAGGCAATGCGCGTGTGGCCCAGCGACAGCAGGTGTTCGGTGGCGATTTGCCCGCCGCGCAGGTCGTCGGTGCCGATGGAGTACACGTACTTGCCGGTCTGCTGGTTGTTGATGAGGACGATGGGCACGCCGAAGTCCTCCAGCAGGGGCAGATACAGGTCGCCGATGCGCGAGGCGGTTACGATGATGCCGTCCACGCGCTTTTCGCGCAGCGCCTTGACGGCGGCAAGTTCGCGGCGCGGCTCGGCGTTGGAGTTGCACAGGATGATGGTGTAGCCGTGGTTCTGGCCCGTTTCTTCCAGGCCGCGCACGATTTCGGACACGAAGGGGTCTGCGATGGTGGTAACGACCACGCCCACGGTCTGCGTGCGGCGCGTTACCAGGCTCCGGGCGAGGGCGTGGGGGCTGTAGCCCATCTCCTGGGCGAGTTGCTTGATGCGCTCTCGCGTTTCCTCTTTGACAAGAGGGCTATCGGCCAGGGCTCTGGAGACGGTGGAGTGAGAAACCCCGGCGGCTCGGGCAATGTCCTTTATGGAGACTCCCATCGCAACCCTCCGCAAGTGCGCGTGGCGCAAGCGCACACGTTTGCAGTATGATTATAACATGCAGGCGCGAAGTTGTCAACCCTTTGCGCCAGTTTGCGAACGATCACCGCCCATGTCAGTGCATTCCGAAGTGTGTTTGGTGCGCCTCGTTCCGCGCGGCCCGCGAGGGGCAATGATTGTGGAACAGGAAAACCTGTACGGGCGAGCGATGCGTCGCCCGTACAGGTGCATCCGCCATGTCGGCAGCGGGTGTGCTACAGCCCCAGCACCTGGCGGGCGATGACCAGGCGCTGAATCTCGCTGGTCCCTTCGCCGATGGTGCACAGGCGCTGGTCGCGGTAGATGCGCTCCACGTCGTAGTCCTTCGTGTACCCGTAGCCGCCGTGAATCTGGAGCGACTTGAAGGCGGCGCGCTCGGCCACCTCCGAGGCAAACAGTTTTGCCATGGCGGCCTCTTTGGTGAAGCGCACGCCTTTGTCCTTGAGCCACGCGGCACGGTATACCAGGAGCCGGGCCGCGTCAATCTCCGTCGCCATGTCGGCGATCATCCACTGGATGGCCTGGAAGTTGGCGATGCGCTGGCCAAACTGGACGCGCTGCTTGGAATAGGCCACGGCGTTCTCAAAGGCGGCCTGCGCCAGGCCCAGCGCCATGGCTCCGATGGAGATGCGCCCGCCGTCCAGCGTGATGAGGAATTGCTTCAGCCCTTCGCCGGGCTTGCCCAGGATGTTCTCTTTCGGCACGCGGCAATCCTCAAAGAAGAGTTGCGAGGTTACCGAGCCTTTCAGGCCCATCTTCTCTTCGTTGCGACCCACACGGAAGCCGGGCGATGTCTTCTCCACGATGAGGTTGGAGATGCCCCGCGTGCCGGCGGCGGGGTCTGTGCGGGCGGCAACGATGAGGACGTCGGCGATGGAACCCGACGTGATGAACACCTTCTGGCCGTTGATGATCCACTCGTCGCCCTTGAGGACGGCCGTCGTCTGGATGGCCGATGCGTCCGAGCCGGCGTTGGGTTCGGTCAGGCCGAAGGCGCCGATTTTCTCCCCGCTGGCCAGGGGGACAAGGTACTTCCGCTTCTGCTCCTCGGTGCCGAAGTACACGAAGGGCATGCAGGCGAGCGAGGTGTGGGCGGCGACGGTGATGCCCGTGGAGCCGCACACGCGGGAGATTTCCTCCACGGCGATGGCGTAACTGACGTAGTCGGAGCCTGCGCCGCCGTACTCCTCGGGCACCGGCAGGCCCAACATCCCCATGTCGGCCATCTTGCGGATGGTGTCCCAGGGGAATTCTTCCTTGGCGTCGGTTTCGCGGGCGATGGGGCGGATTTCCTTTTCGGCGAAGTCGCGCACCGCCTTCTGGAACATCTTCTGTTCTTCGTTCAGTTCAAAGTCCACGGATGCCTCCCATAATGGCAGTGATTGAAATGGCTCCCGATACGCACCGCATCGGGAGCCATTCCACGCATGGGCTAGTCCACCGGGCGGAAGTAGAGGATATCCAGAATGGAGCCTGTTCTCTCGGCGGCGGGCTTGAAGACTGGCTCTACGTTCATGCCGATGTAGAGTTCGTCCGGTTCTACTTCGCCCAGGCGATGCACAAGGCCGCCATCGCCCAGGCGGACGAACGCAATGATCTCCGGTTGGGACAAGCGATTGCCGTCCATGTCTTCAAACAGGAGGGTGTAGGTGTGCACCTCGCCAATCTCGCCCGCATCTACCCATTCGGTGAGTTCCGCCATGCACTGCTCGCAGAACAGAGTCGCGGGCACATAGGTGATGTCGCATTCGGGGCACCGCGTTCCCAAGATGCGGCCTTCGTCCTTGATGGCGCGGAAGAACCGCTCGCCGGCCAGGCCAAACGTGTACCGGCTGGTTACAGGCAAGGTTCCCTTCCAAGAGACGGGGGCATTCGGATCTCTTTCCAGGAGTGTCATCGCTTCTCCACCTCCTTGAGCGGGCGCCAGTAGAGGATGTCCGTGATGGCTCCCTCTCGTTCCTCTGCGGGCTTCCACACCGCCTGAACCCTCATCCCGATGGTAACATCCTCGGGGTTCACCTCGCCCAGTTTGTGCAGGATCCCGTGTCCAGGGGAGGCCCCGTCAATCTCAATGACCGCGGGAATCTCTGGCTTCTCTACGCGCTTCACGTCCCACGTAACGTAGCAGATGGAGAACGTGTTGACTGTGCCGGTGTCTTGGAGCGGGACGTATTCGGTCAGAGGCCGGAAACACCACTCGCACACGGTCCGCGGTGGGACAACGATCTTGCGGCAGTGATCGCATCGGGCTCCCAGAATGACGCCTTTCTTCAGGCTGGCCAGGTAATGGCCGATGGCGATTCCGGTATCCCATGCGTACTCGCCGCGCAATGCGTCATGTACGTAGAGAACCTTGCCCTCCTGGAAATCGCTCTCGCGCAAGGGCGTGCCCCGGAAGTCTTTGATCTGCTTGCTCATCATCTTCCTCCTTACCGTCCCATCACGACGACCGTGCCCACTTGCATCAAGTCGCCCCAAGCCTGTGCGACGCCGCGCCTGGGATTGCCGGGCACCTGACGCGCTCCTGCCTCGCCTCGCAGTTGCCAGAATAGTTCCGCGATCTTCATCAAGCCCGCTGCGGCAATGGGGTTGCCCACGCCCAGGAGTCCGCCCGAAGGGCAGACCGGCATATTGCCGGTGCGCGCCGCCGTTCCGTCTATGTAGAGTTGAACGGCCTGGCCCCGGTCGGCCAGTTGTAACCCCTCCAGGTGGTGGAGCGCCTTGTAGTCAAACGGGTCGTAGGGTTCGGCAATGTCAATCTGCTTGCGCGGCTCGGTGATGCCCGCCATCTCGTAGGCCATTCGCGCAGCGACCTCCACGTAACGGGGATAGCACAGGTCGCGGTTGGTCCAGTACGCAGTGTCCAGGCACCAGCCCACGCCCTCAATCCACACCGGCTTGTCCGTGATGCGGCGTGCGACATGCTCGGCCGCGAGGATGATGGCGACCGCGCCGTCGCTGACCGGGCTTACGTCGTACCGCTGCACGGGCCACGCCAACACTTCGGAGTTGAGCACATCTTCCACCGTGATGTCCGGCTCGCCCAACAGCGCGCAGGGGTGGTCCGCCGCGTTGCGCTTGTGGAGCACGGACACGCGGGCGATGTCCTCCTTACGGACGCCGTAGGTGTGCATGTAGCGGTTCATCTCTAGGGCGAAAATCCACAGCAGATTGGGTTTTAGCGCCCTTTCGGTGGTGTGGTCAAAGATGGTTAGGAAGGCGGCCTGCGCGTGCGGGTAGAAACTGGACATCTTCTCTTCGCACACCACCAGGCACGTGTCAAACAGGCCCGACGCCACATGATACCACCCCTGGATGGGCGCAAAGATCCCCGTGCCTCCCCCTACATAGGAGCGCATGTAGGGTTTCAGCCAGGCCCCGGCGCCATCGCTCAGGTACTCGGCTTTCATGTGAAGGCCATCAAAGGCATCGGGCGCGGTGCCCATGCAGACGGCTTCAATGTTGTCTATGGTCATTTCGCAGGAGTCCAGGGCCATGCGGACGGCTTCCCACGAGAGTTCCTTGCCCGTCTCCTGGGCGCGGCGGACGAATTTCGTCATGCCGGCCCCAACGACAGCGACTTTTCTCATACCCATGTCCGTTCCCTCCTAGTTGCTCAGGACGGCGACGACCCCGCTGGTCGTCGGAACGCCTCGCCAAGACTGCACCAGGCCCACCTCCACATCTTCCAGTTGCCTGGGGCCGGCTTCCCCGCGCAGTTGGAGGACAACCTCCAGAGCGCGGGCCAGGCCCGTGCCGTCCAGCAGGTGCCCTACGCCAAGGCTGCCGCCCGAGACATTGACCGGAAACTCGCCATCAGGCTCGGTAGCGCCCTGCTCAGTCAGCAAACCTGCCTCCCCGGGCAAGCAGATGCCCAGCGCCTCCAAGTGTTGAAGTTCCTTGAAGGCGTAGGTGTCGTCCACCTCTGCGAAGTCAATCTCTTGGAATGGGTCGCGGATGCCTGCCTGGCGGTATGCGATACGGGCAGCCTCGCGGATGTGCAGGGCATCTGCCCAATCGCGGCTCTCCAGCGATGCGGAGCCGTTGCACCAGCCGATGCCGCGAATCCAGACAGGCTTGTTGGTGAGGAGGCGAGCCCTCTCCTCTGAAGCCAGCACCATGACGACCGCGCCATCCACCAGGGGTGCGATCTCGTGGCGTCCCAGGGGCCAGGCAACTGGTGGGCCGCTGAGCACTTCGTCCAGCGTGAGGTCGGCGGCGAAGGATGCCAGGGGATTGAGCAGGGCGTTGCGTTTGTTTTTCACGACGACGGCCGCGCACTGTTCGGGGGGCGTGTCGGTCTCGTACAGGTAGCGGTGCATTTCAAGCCCCGCGATGTACTCGGGGTTCAGCCGCAGAGGGCGATTCAGCACCGGGTCTTGCGCATAGGCGGTGATGTAGGGCAGGGTAAGGATATTGGAGGCCTTGCTGTGTGCTTCTACCGTAACGAGACTGAACTGGCCAGTGCGAACGAGCATGTATCCAGTCGCGAGGCCATGAAGCCCATCGCCACCGATGGTGTGCACCGGCTTGAGTGCGCCGCCCAGTTGGTCGGGGGTGTACTCGTCAAAGATGCTCGTGCCCTCGTGGAAATCCTCGGCAACGGTAACGAAAGTCTCAATGTCACTTCGGGGATCCACTCCCGCATCCGCATAGGCGCGGACAGCGGCCTCGTACATGAGTTCCTTGTAGGATTGGTGGGGCGTTGACGGCCGAAAGCCGGCCCATCCCACCCCTACGATGGCAACACGTTCGCTCATGGAGTCCTCCTTACTCGGCGACTGAATAGGAGCAGAACTCAGACACGTTTTGGTTTCCCGTGTGCCAACTCCCAACGGCGCGTGGGCATGAAGTGAAGGGTGCTCGGGGTCTGGCCGCCCAAGTTTCGCGCTCTGGGAGGTCTATGTGCTCATAAAGCCTCACCTCCTTGTATACGGCTTCGGCGCTGCAATCCAAAGCGCAGCGTGAGCGACGGGCATGGCGTGCTCCAGCACGGACAGGAACCGAATGCGAGCCTGCGTCGGGGCAGCGATGTGTGCGACAGGGGTATCCCCATTGATCATCTACAGGAGCGTCCCTGCTCCTGGTGGGTGCCTTGAGGCGGTGTCGCGGGCGCTGAACTCCCGCGGCATCCTCTGCCTCCGGAATCATTATAGCACAGGAAAGGCGCGTGTCAAGGGTTTTGAACGGTTTCCTGTGCGGATGTGCCCACAGAAAGCCGCAGGCCGAAGGCAATGAGCCGCAGCGGCCCGCCCACGTGGCGTTTCCACGCGGCGGTGGTGGTCTCGGCGAGTACCGTGAAGCCGAACCCGCGGTACAGGTGTACGGCGGCCTCGTTCCTGTCGGTGGTTACCGCATGGACGCCGGGCACGCCATCGGACGAGAGCCTGGCGAGGTAGGCGCGCAGGAGAGCCGATCCCAGCCCGTGGCCGCGACGGGTTGGAAGCAGGTTGATGTGCAGGTTGGCGGGGTAGAGGGCCGAGCGGATTTCTATGAGTTCGCCCCGCGCCGCGGCGATGGCCTGGTCCCAGACGTAGGAGAGCGTCTTGCGGCCCACGCGGTAGCGGCCCGCCGCGAGTCGCCCCAGGATTCGGGGCAGGCGCGCGAGGTTGTGCCGACGAATCTCGCCATCGCCCCGCGGGCAGCCGACGATGTATCCGACCGCAGTCCCCTCGCTCTCGGCCACCCAGGCGTAGTCGGGGTAGTGCTCCAGGTATGGGTCTATGCCGAGGTCGGCAAAGAGGCCGCGGTCGTCAAAATACGCTTCCACAGGCGCGCCGAAGAAGGCCGTGTCGGCGTAGATGGTGCGGACCGCGTCGCGGTGATGGGGTTGGTAGGGCACGATGCGCTCATGCGAGGGTATTGCCTCAATCCAGGTTGACGAGGACCCAGCCGATGCGGTCAATGGTTTTCCCCCCAGGATAGTTGGCCGAGAAACTGACCACCGCCGCATGTGGGTGGCCCAGTTCGGCAAGGCTGAAGCGGGCCAGGATGTACGGCCCCAGTGCTTCGGTCTTGGGGCGGGCTCCCAGTTTTGGCGGGTACAGGATTCGCGAGCGGGCCACCTCGGCCCCGTTCACGGCTCGCACGAGGCACGTGTAGGAAAGCAGCGGGTTGGATGTACCTCGCAACCGGGCCGAAATCCAGAGTTCGGTTTCGGTTCGGGCCGCGTACAGCGCCACGAAGTCGGCCCCTGCGCCCAGTTCCTGCGACGTGCTGTCGTGCGCCGAGTCCTCTGCGACGGGCAGGACCGGGCTTGCGTCCAATGTCTGCCAGTCGCTTGGGTCGGGCGTGATGGTCTGCCCCGACGAGAGCCGAGGCGCGCTCTGCGGCAGCGGCTCGCAGAAAAGTTCGTTCTGGCGGATGAAGGAGCGCAGGAAGTTGCCCAGGAGCGGCATCTGGCTCTTGTAGGCGTTCAGCGCCACGCCCTTCTGCTCCACCGATTCGTCTGCCAGGGTGAACCGACCCCATACCGTGTTGCCGTTCACCAGTCGCGCGGGTGGCAGGAGCGGTGCGAAGGGGACGTAGCCACGGGGCACCGGATAGTCCGCCCGATGCACGAGGTACAGAAGCAGCCTTGGCCTGGGCGTGCGGTTCTGGGCGGCGATGGCCAGCGCGGTAAAGGCCCCGGTCGCCCAGTGATCCGGGTGCACGTCGGCGGGATGGGGCGCGATGACGGTGTCGGGGTCAAACGTCCGCAGGACGGCTTCCAGGTCCGTAACCAGCGAGTGGCCGGAATAGACGGCTCGCGGATTGTACGTGCGCTGGTACGGGCTTTGGGCCGCCTTTGTGTACGGCGAGCGGTAGGGCCGGCTGTTGTCCCAGTATTGTTCCCACAGGCGCATGGTCCCTCGGTCGGGGTAGCTGAGGAACAGGGCATCGTCGCTTGCGACGCCTAGCGCCGCGAGCGCGTTCAGGGATTCCCGCTGGCGGATGGAGCCGGCGTGGATGTAGTCGTTGGCGCTCGGGTAGAGTTTGCGGAATTCCGCGATGGTGCCTGAGAACGAGCCATCGCCATTGGTAACGATGACGATCTGCACCTGGCCGCCGCGCTGGAGCACTTCGCGGATGAGGCCGCCCGTTGCTAGCACCTCGTCGTCGCAGTGGGGTGCGATGACCAGCAGTCGTTGGATGGAGTCCGTATCGGGCATCTCCTGGACGAAGGGCGTCGGAATGGACGAGAGGCGGCCCAGGTAGGCGTTTGAACCCACCCAGGCAACCAGCACCAGGACAGGGAGAACCACGGCGAGCCGCCTCGGCGCGAGCAGCCGCCGGAACAGGGAACGTCGTTCTCGTCTCATAGGATGCTCATGGGACTGACCGTGTTGCAAGATGAATCTACGGATGGAAAACTGCAACTTCCCCCGAATAAGCCAACGCCCTTCTGTGCTCTACCGAGGAGGGACAGAAGGGCTTGCGTCTTTGCAACAGGCGCGCCCGGCGGGACTTGAACCCACAGCCTGCTGATTCGAAGTCAGACGCTCTGTCCTATTGAGCTACGGGCGCGCATTATGGGAATTGTACCCTGCTTCGGCGGGGTTGTCAAACGGCGCGGCGATAGGGGCACGACAACGCGCCGTGCCCCTGCAGGTTTGGCGATGTCGCGGCCGTGCGTCCTGTTGCCAGGCTCGCGGTTACGCCGAGGGGAACTTCTTGCCCGGATTCAGCAGCCCCTTGGGGTCAAACACCTTTTTGATGCCCTGCTGCAGGGCGATGACGGTCTTCCCAAGCGCAAGTTCCAGGTAGGGCTGCTTGAGGACGCCCACGCCGTGCTCGCCCGTCAGCGTGCCGCCCAGTTCCACCGCCATGCCGAAAATCTCGGCGGAAACCTGCTCCACACGGAGCCACTCGTCGGGGTCGCGCTTGTCAAACAGGATGTTCGGGTGCAGGTTGCCGTCGCCGGCGTGGCCGAACACCACGATGGGCAGGTTGTACTTCGCGGAGATGGCCTTGATGCGGCGGATGGCCTCCGGGATGGCCGAGCGCGGCACGGAGATGTCCTCGCCCAGTTTGTTCGGCCTGCGGCGCGCCAACGACGGCGACACAGACCTTCGGCCGCGCCACAGTTCGTTGCGCTCGGCCTCGGTCTTGGCCACCCTCACGTCGGTAGCGCCACACTCGCGGGCGACGCGGGCTACGGTCTCCATCTCGCGCAGCACCGTTTGCTCGTCGCTCCCGTCGGTCTCAATGATAAGGATGGCCGCCGCGTCGGTGGGCAGCCCCAGGTGGAGGTACTCTTCAATCGTGTTGATGGTGGTGTCGTCCATCAGTTCAATGGTAGCGGGCACCACGCCCTCCAGCAGGATGGCGTTCACCGTCTTGGCAGCGTCGTCCAGGTCGGCATAGACGGCCATGGCCGTGCGAGCATACTTGGGCTTGGGCATCAGGCGCAGCAGGGCTTCGGTGATAACTGCCAGCGTTCCCTCGGAGCCGAGCAGCAACTGGGTCAGGTTCAGGCCGGTTACGTTCTTGATGGCCTTGCCGCCGGTCTTGATGATGTCGCCGTTGGGCAGGACGGCAGTCAGGCCCAGCACGTAATCGGACGTAACGCCGTACTTCAGGCAGCGCGGCCCGCCCGCGTTGCAGGCGATGTTCCCGCCGATGGTGGAGTGCTTGATGGACGACGGGTCGGGTGGATAGAAGAGGCCCATCTCCTCCACCGTCGCCTGGAAGTCCGCCGTAACGACGCCCGCTTCTACGGTGGCGATCATGTTCTCCTGGTCAATCTCCAGGATGCGGTTCAGGCGGGTGAGGTTGAGCACCATGCCGCCGGAGTAGGGGATAGACGCGGCTGCAAGCCCGCTGCCCATGCCTCTCGGCACCACCGGAATGTTCTCGCGGTAGGCGATGCGCATGACCTGCGACACCTCTTCGGTGTTGGCCGGGCTTACGATGATGTCGGGCTTGTGCTCCTCAAAGGTGCTGTCGTAGGAGTAGGCGATGAGGTCCTCGGGCGAGGACAGCACATATTCCTTCCCGACGACTGCTTCCAGTTCTTTGATTACGCGGGGTTCTATCATTTCATCAGTCTCCTGTGGACGGATCATCTGCGGCGATGTCGGCTTCTTCACGCCGGTAGGCTTCTTCCAGCAGTTGAATCGGGTGCACGACGCGCACGTTGACCTTGTAGTGGTTGGACCCCATGTTCAGTTGCATCTGGCAGCCCGGGCATCCGGTGGCGACGATGTCCGCACCCGTGGCGCGAACGTTCTCCATCTTGCGCCGGTTGACGGCAAGGGAGTTGTGGTAGTGCGTGAGAATCTGCGTGCCCGCAGACCCGCAGCACCAGTCGGACTCCTTCATCTCCACGAACTCTACGCCGGGGATGAGTTGCAGCAAATCACGGGGCTGCTTTCGCACCTTCTGGGCGCGAACCAGGTGGCATGGGTCGTGATATGTAACGCGCGCATGGACCTCGCCCTTCGGCGGGCGGATGTCAATGGACATCAGGAACTCGGAGATGTCGCGCACCTTGCTGGAGAACAACGCAGCCTTTTCGGCGTAGGCAGGGTCGTCCTTGAGAATCTCGCCGTAGTGCTTGAGCGTTGAGCCGCAGGTGGCGCAGTCCGTAACGATGACGTCCGGGTTCAGCGGCAGGAACAGGTCAATGTTGAAGCGCGCGAGGCTCTTGACCAGGTCAATGTCGCCGTAGCCCGCGGCGGGCATGCCGCAGCACTTGACTTGCTTCGGCGTGAAGACGCGGCAGCCGTTGCGAGCCATGACGCGCACGCTGGCCTCGCTTTCCTGGGCGAAGATGGTGCTCTGGAAGCAGCCCAGAAAGAACGCCACGCGGTGCTTCTCCTCACCTGCGGGTGGGACCTCTGCCGGCAGCACCTGGCGCAGCGGCCGCGCGGGCAGTTTCGGGACCATGTGCTCCATGTCCTGCAACTGGCGTGGCAGGAGTTTCAGGATGCCCAGTTTGCGGGCCAGGGTTTGTAGCCCCAGCCGCTGGTACAGGAGCAGCGGCAGTACCGACAGTTCCTGAATCAGCGGGTGCGGGAAGTAGCCGTGGAAGATGGGTTTCTTGAGCCACGGCTGCGGCTGGGTCTTGTGGATGACCTGCCGCATCTCCATCGCCAGGTCCGCCGGGCGTATCCCGACGGGGCAGATGGCGTTGCACGCCTCGCAGTCCAGGCACTTGTACATGAAGTCCACGAACTCGGGGCTGATGTCTATCTCACCCTCGGCGTACTTGCGCGTGAGCACCACGTGGGCGCGCGGGCCGTCGGTTTCCCGCAGCGTCTCGCGGTAGATGGGGCAGGCCGAGAGACACAGACCGCAGCGGATGCAGTTCAGGTACTGCTCTTCCGTGGGCAGGTGTGGGATGTCATCTCGTCGTTGTTGGGCCATGATGTTGTCCTTTGCGATCACGATTGTACGATGGGCAGGGTCAGCAGGGCATGGGGGACGACCAGCACGTCGCACTCAGGCCCCAGGTCGGCCTGGATGATGGCGAAAGCCTCGTCCATGGTCGCGGCGGGGATCATCTTCGCCTGGCGTATCATTTCGGGGTCCTTGCTGCCCACCACGATGACCTTGTTCTTCTCCAGCACCTTCGCCATGACGAAGGCGCGCTGCTCACCGGGCTTGTAGCCGTACTTGCGGGCGTCGTCCAGAATCTGCTGGGGCGAGGCCGCGTTGCGCATGGTTTCAAAGAAGCGCTGCTCGCCGACGCCCTCGCCAGGGCCTTCCTCGCACTCCGCCGGTAGGATGATGTAGCCGCCGTCGCGAACGACCTGCGTCGGGGCGAAGAACAGGTAACTGGCCGCGCGGGATGCCTGGTACAGGTTGGCGTCCTTGGGGAAGCCGATTCCGGCCACCGCCACGTCATACTGCTGCGGGATGGGGACCTCAAAGATGGAGCGGGCGATGGCGACCAGTTCCATGAACGCCGCTTCCGGCGCGCCTGCGCGCACGGCGACGACTTGCTTGTTGTCGTCAATCACGACGTTGACGATGAACCGCAGGCCCGCGCGCCGAGCGCCCTCGGTAACGGCCTCGTGGAACGGGTTGCCCTCAATCTTGCCGAGGCGCGTGCCCGGGTGGTCCACGATGTGAGGCCCGTGGCTGTAGGCGATCATCTCCTCGCCAGCGGCCCCCACGGCCAGGGTCTTGCGCCCGCCGCTGTACCCGGCGTACTGGTGCGGCTCCACGATGCCCGTCGCGATGAGCAGGTCGGCCTCGTAGGCGATCTTGTTGACCGTGAGCGGGATGCCTGAGGGTGTCTTGCCGAGGTCTACTAGCGCATCGGGATTCTGGGGCTCGTGGTCAACGACGCGGTAGTTGCGCACGACGTCCGCGCCGAGTTTGGCGATCTTCTCCTCGTGGGTGCTGGGCCGGTGCATGCCGACGCCGCACAGGAGCGTGATGTCCTCGCGCCTGACGCCCGCCGCCTCCAGTTCCTCCAGCACGGGCGGGACGAGGAGATAGTCGGGGCTGGCGCGGGTGATGTCGGTGAAGACGATGCAGACCTTGTCGCCGGGGCCTGCCAGTTCGCGCAGCGGGGGCGACGCGACCGGGTCTTTCAGGTACTTGCGCACCTCCGCCGGAACGTCGGCGATGGGTGGCAAGGTCTTGGATTCCACTACGTGGCCGCGGAAGCCACGGGGCAGGTCAAATTCAAGTCGGCCTTTGCCGAACGGGACGCTGTACATGGCGGTTTCCTCCGACGTCATCCAGGGAACGGGACTTTCAGTTCGGCGCCGATTTGGCGCAGCGTGGCGACCACCTTCTCGTGCAGCGGGATGCCATTGGCTTCGCGCTCGGCCTGCTTCTCAAATTCCTTCTCTCCGTGGATGTAGATGCGGTCGGCCCCCTGCGCCTTGGGCGAGTTCTTGATGCGGGTGATGAGTTCGTCCATGTCGGCCTTGAACTCGGCCACGGGGCGGAATCCGTCAATCCGCAGCGCGCCGAAGAAGTGGCCGATGTTGGCGGGCAGGGGCTTGCCGTCGGGCGTCTTGGGATAGACCAGGTCGGCATACGCCGCGCCCGGCAGGACGGCGGACAGGATGTCCACCAGGAGCGCGAGGCCGTAGCCCTTGTACCCGCTGTGGAGTTCGCCCTCGCCGCCCAGGGGGAGCAGGCCGCCGCCGGCACGGGTGGCGAAATTGCGCAGAACCCGCGTGGCGTCGTTGGTGCCCACGCCCGTCTCGTCGGTGGCCCAGCCGTCGGGCATGGGCTTGCCCAGGCGGTCGTACACTTCCAGTTTGCCGCGCGGCACCACCGACGTGGCCATGTCCAGCACGAAGGGGCGCTCCTTGCCCGCCGGCGCGGCCACGGCGATGGGGTTGGTGCCGAACATGGCGTTGCGCCCGAAGGTGGGCACCACGAGGACGTCGGCGTTGGTGGTGGAGATGCCGATCATGTCCTTGTCCAGCGCCATCATGGCATAGTAGCCGGCAATGCCGTAGTGGTTGGAGTTGCGGACGGCGACGAACCCCGCGCCGAGTTTCTCGGCCTTGGCGATGGCCATCTCCATGGCGCGGTAGGACGGGGGCTGGCCCAGGCCGCCGTCAGCGTCTATGGTGGCGGTGGTGGGCGTCTCGTGGACGACGCGTGGCTTGGCGTCCACGCGCATCATGCCCGTGCGGATGCCGTCCACGTACCGCTTGAGGCGGGCGACGCCGTGGGAGTCCACACCCCTCAGGTCGGCGGCCACCAGCACGTCGGCGGTGATTTCGGCATCTCTCTCTGGGACGCCAAGCGCCACGAACACGCGCGTGCAGAACTCCTTGAGTTCATCGGGTCGGATTCGGAATTCGGTTTCTTGTGCCATCTCTGTTCTCCTTTCAACTGTGTGCGATGAGAGTACGACGGTATTCAAAAAACGCGGAACAGGGGACGCGCCTTTCCGTCAGCCTGTTCCTGCGCTTGCACCTCATTTTTCGCCTCGCTCCTTTGCGCGGCCAGAGTCCTCACGAGAAGGCCGATTTCAACCTTGCTGGAATCGGCGCTCCAGTTCCTCCAGCATCGTCGCGGCTTCAATGAGTTTGTCCAGGGGGTTGCGTTCCCCGGTAAAATAGCGGTAGTCGCAGGGCATGATGTCCAGCGTTGCCATCAGTTGGCGGTGGCGGGTGCGTACCCGTGTAGCCGTGGTGCCGTAGAACCGCGCGATGTCCTCCGCGGTCGCGTCCCCGAAGTTCACCCTCTGGACGGTGTAGTCCAACGCGGCGGCCCACGCTTCGGGCGCCAATCGGGTGATGGGGTTGCGCCCCTGCGCGATGCGGAACTCCAGCCACATCTGGAGCGCCGCCCCCGTGGCCTCCAGTGACGCGCCTCTGGCCTTCATCTTGTCGGTGAGAATGACCTCAACGGCGTCAAAGGAGTTGGCGAAGAATCTCTGGAAGCGGGCGGCCAGTTCCCCGGTAGGTTCGCAGCGCAGGAAATCGGCAATGGACTTGAGGGCCAGGCTATAGTCGCCGGCCCGAGCAAGCGCCCGCGCGAGGTTGAGATGGTAGTCGGCGTTGTTGGGCGCGAGCCGAATGCTCTTGCGGAAGCAATCAATGGCCTCGTCCAGTTCCCAGTTGACATAATGGGCGAGGCCCTGCTCGTTCAGCAGTTGGGCGCGTTGCTGCTGCCGCTTCTGGGGGCTTGTGGCCACCTTGTGTCCTCCGATTTCGCTGGCGCTATTATATCACCGCTCGCCGATTCCCGCAAGACTCATGCAGAATCTGGAGACAAGTTCTCCGATTTTGCGTCTTCCTCCAGCACGCGCGCCAGGGCGCTGATGGCCACTTCTACCATCTTGGCGTCGGGCTCGCGCGTCGTGAGCCGTTGGAGCACCAGGCCGGGCTTGGAAATCCAACTGACCCACCGCTGCGCCTGATGGTTGGCCGAGAATCGCAGCCATTCGTAGGACAACGCCGCGATGACGGGGATGAGCAGGATCCGCGATGCGTAGCGCACGGGCCAGGATGGGCGTCCCAGAAACGCGAACACGAAGATGGAGACGACCGCCACCACCAGCAGGAAGGCCGTGCCGCAGCGCGTGTGGGCTGTGGTGTGTTGCTGCACGGCTTCGGGGGTGAGGGGCGTGCCGTTCTCGTAGGCGTTCACGGTCTTGTGCTCGGCCCCGTGGTAGGCGAACACGCGCTGAATGTCGGGGATGAACCCGATGGCCCACACGTAGGCGAGGAAGATTCCCAGGCGGACGATGCCCTCCAGCAGGTTGCTGACCAAAGCCGAGGCGATATATCGGTCCACCAGGTTGACGAGGGCCAGCGGGAGCACGAAGAACAGGCCGATGGCCAGGGCGAAGGATACCACAATCGTGCCCCAGGCGATGGGGCCGGAGAATTGCACATCTTCCTCTCCCAGGGCGACGTCCGCAGAGTACATGAGGCTGCGGATGCCCAGAACCAGCGTGTCCACGAGCATGGCCACGCCGCGCAGGAACGGGAGTTGGAGCGCGCGGCTCTTGTGGAACTTGCTGGTGAGGGGTTCCGAGTGGACAATGATCTCGCCATCGGGCTTGCGCACCGCGACGGCCATGTTTTGCCGCCCCCGCATCATGACGCCTTCAATGACGGCCTGGCCGCCGTAGTGGTACTTTGACATGCGCCGCGATTCTCCTTTGTCTTAGACCTGCGCGGATTGTACATGCATAGGCGGGGGAGTGTCAATTCTGTAGTTGCAGCGCGGATGTCCAGCGACTCGGTTCTGAGGGTTGGGCAGCAACTGTCATTGCGAGGGCGCGTAGCGCCCGAAGCAATCCCTGTGCTGTGGGATTGCTTCGCTTCGCTCGCAATGACGGAATGTGCCAACAGGAGACGGAACCGAGTCTATCCAGCCTCGCAGTTGCGCGGCAGCGGGGGTTGCCGCTATACTCAGCGTGGCGCCCGTGGATCGCCGGGGCTGCCTGTTGGAGGTTGGCATGAGATTCCGCGCGCTCTCATTGGCCCTGCTTCTGGCCGGGGTGCTTGCCTTCGGGTCGCAAGGCGAGGCGGCGGATGCCCGTCCGGTGCTTTCGGCTGCGCTGCATTTCCCCGCGGGGCGCGCCCCTGTGGCTGTGCTGGGCCTGGATGCCAACGCGGACGGCATCGCCGACATCGTGGCGGCAGCCAGGGACGACGATAGCATTGCGTTTCTGCGAGGCGTCGGGAACGGGACATTCCGCAGCCCCGTGCTTTCTCCGGCCTGTCCCGCTATTACGGCGCTGGCGCATGCGGATTTCAACCGCGACGGTCGCATGGACCTGGCCTGCCTGGGCCAGGCCGAGGAGGCGGTGCGCGTCCTGCAGGGTAGCGGCGCGGGCACTTGGGCGCTGCGGGTGTCGTTGCCGCTGGAGGGAGTGCCGGGCGGCATGGCCATGGCCGACGTGAACGGGGATGGGCGGGCCGATGTGGTCGTGTCGGTCCCCGGTGGCGGCAAGGTGGTCGTATTCCTCGGGCGCGGCGATGGCACGTTTGCGACCGGGCTGGTTGTGGAAGTCGCGTCTGGGGTGGCCGAGGTTGCGCTCGCGGACTTTGACGGCGACGGGCGTGTGGACATGGCGGCGGCGATTCCCACCGCGGGCCGCATATCCCTGTTGGCGGGGACGGGTTCCGGCTCGTTTGCGCCGACGGGCGCTCTCCTCGCGTCGCCGGGCCTGCATGGTCTCGCTGCTGCTGATGCGAATGCCGACGGCCATGTGGACCTTGTGGCGGTGGATTCGGTAACCGACCGGGTGTTCTGGTGGCGCGGCCTCGGTGATGGCACCTTTGCCGAGCCGCTCTACGCGCTGACGGACAGAGGGCCGACGGGTGTGGCCGTGGGCGACGTGAACGGGGATGGCCTGCCAGATTTGCTCACGGCAAACCCTGCCGGGCAGACGCTGTCGGTTGTCCACTCCTCGGCCGGGGGGCTGGGTGTGGCGTCTCATGTGCCCGCGGGCGAAACCCCGGCGGCGGTGGCCGTGGCCGACTGGAACCGCGACGGGTGGCTGGATGCGGCGGTGGCCGACGCCTCGCGGGACAGGGTTGCCCTGTTCCTGGGCGACGGCAAGGGCCGGCTAGCGTCCGCGCGCAGGTATCCAGTGGGCGACGGGCCGGTTGCCGTGCGGCTCGCAAACGTGGACGGGGATGCCTGGCCTGATGCGCTGGTGCTCAACAGCCAGGGCCGGACGTTGACGTTGTTCCGGGGCAGGGGCATTGGTGGGCTTGAGCCTTGGGCCACGCTGGGCACCGGCAGTTACCCCCGCGATGTCGTCGTCGGCGATTTCAATCGCGATGGGCGGGCGGACATCGTCATCGCCAACATGGGGAGCGGCGACGTGTGGGCATATTTCGCCACTGCCGAGGGTGCCTGGGATGGGCCGCGCACCACCTTCCTGTCTGGGTGGCCCGAAGGGCTGGCGGCAGGCGACTTCAACGGCGATGGCAACACCGATTTGCTTGTGGGCGACACGCTGGCTGATGCCGTGCGGGTGTTGTACGGCACGAGTAGCGGCGATTTCCGTGAGGGCTCGGTTCGGTATGCGGCCGGACCTGACCCGCGACATCTGGCCGTGGCCGACCTGAACCGCGACGGGAGCCTGGATGCCGTGGCGGGGTGCGAGGCCGGGCAGCAGATGACCGTGTTGCTCGGCACGTCGGCGGGGACGTTTGTGCTGTCTGCGTTGTCTGCTGGCGGGCGGGTCGGCGGGCTGGATGTGGGCGATGTCAACGGAGATGGCGCGCCCGACATCGCGATTACGCTTCGGGATGCGGGGCAGGTGGGGATTTTGCTGGGCAACGGGAATGGCTCATTTGGAACGATGCGCAAGTTTGGCGTCGGCACGGACCCGACAGGGATTGCCCTCGCTGATGTGGACGGCGACGGCGCGCTGGACGTGGCGACGGCAAACCGAGGTTCGGGAAACGTCAGCGTGCTTCTGGGGGACGGGAGCGGCGGGTTGGGCGGCCGACAGGATTACGAGGCCGGGCTGTGGCCGGCGGACGTGGGCGCGGCGGATGCAGACTGCGATGGCGATGCCGAAGTGTTCGCGGCCGATGCCCATGGCGATGCGTTGTGGGCGCTTGTGGGCACGGCGGCACCACACCCCCGCGTGTTCAAAGGCGACTTGCTAGACCCTATCCGCGCGGGCGACAATCAGCGCTACTTCATCACGGTAACCAATCTGCGGCGGGTACCGATTACGCAGGTGGTGCTCACAGACACGCTGCCCCCGGGTCTGGATTTCGTGAGCGCGGACTCGGGCGGCGTGGGGCAGTGGGGCAACCCCATCGTTACGTGGAACCTGGGCACGTTTGGGCCAGGGGAGGAGCGGACGATTCGCCTGGTCGCGCACACCCGCTCGTCGCTGGCGGGCGGGTCGGTGTTCACGAATACGGTGGTGCTGGCCTGCGCCGAGTGCATTCCGACGACGGCGCGGGCGGATACGCAGGTGCTGGCGCCGACGCCGACGCCCAGCCCCACGCCCACGGCGTCGCCCGTGCTCACGCGCGTGCCGGTGTCGCATTGGCTTCGCCTGCCTGTGCTGTGGGTGAGGCGGTGAAGCGGGGCTTGAAAGTGCGACGCACTTCTGAAAGTTCGTCGCACCTGTGAATCCGGGGATGCCATCATTGCGGGGGCACAGAGTGCCCGAAGCAATCTCCCCATGGGCGCGAGATCACTTCGCTCGCGATGACGGGATTGTTCACCGCGGAGTCGCGGCGCGCGCAGAGGAGAGAAAACGCAGAACCTCTCGGATCTCCGCGCCTCTGCGGTGAAGTACTCGCGTGTCTGTGCCATTTGCGGGCGGGTGCGGGTTGGTATATAATCCGCGCTGGGTTGGGGAAGTGTCGGAACTGGCAGACGAGCGTGACTTAGGATCACGTGGAGCAATCCGTGAGAGTTCAAGTCTCTCCTTCCCCACCTGAGCGGCGTACTCCGAGGCCGCATCATCCGGGCGGAAGTGGCTCAGCGGTAGAGCATCTCCTTGCCAAGGAGAGGGTCGCGGGTTCAAATCCCGTCTTCCGCTCCT
>JARYMK010000299.1 GCA_029907165.1 Anaerolineae bacterium | reverse complement strand
ATTAAAGATAACCTGGATATCGTCGCCGATCGTATATCTCGCGCGTGGATCAACGCGGGCTACGAAGTTGTGCTCCCCGTTTTTGAGATAGACGGTGATTTCGTTGCCCATCAACTCGGTCACATCCACGCTCGCCTTCATGTCAGCTTCGGAGATGTTGGGAGCGACGTACGGCTTGGCGTAGATGTCCTCCGGGCGGATGCCGAAGATCACTTCCTGGCCCTTGTACTTCATGTACTGCTGCGCCTTGTCGGGCGGCATCTCGAGCTTGAAGGAGCCGCCGTCGACGTAGAGCTTGCCATCGGAGGCGACCAGGGTGGCGTCGAAGAAGTTCATCGACGGGCTGCCGATGAAGCCGGCCACGAAGACGTTGCCCGGCGTATCGTACAGATGTTGCGGCGTGTCCAACTGCTGCAGGATGCCATCGCGCATGACCGCGATGCGGGTCGCCATCGTCATGGCCTCGGTCTGGTCGTGGGTCACGTAGATGAAGGTCGTGGCCAGACGAT
>JARYMK010000298.1 GCA_029907165.1 Anaerolineae bacterium | reverse complement strand
ATGGATATCATCAAGCTCTTTGGGGGCAGCCCGGCCAATTTCCTGGATATCGGCGGCGGCGCCAGCTCGGATAAAGTGGCGGCCGCCCTGCGCATTATCCTTTCCGATCCGAACGTGAAAGCGGTGCTGCTGAATGTTTTTGGCGGCATCACCCGCTGTGACGAGGTGGCACGCGGCATCCTGGCAGCGTTGCAGGAGGTCAAGCCGAAGGTGCCGATGGTGGTGCGCCTGGTAGGTACAAACGCAGAAGAAGGCCGGCAGATGCTGGCAGATGCCCAGATGATCACCGCCCAAACCCTGGCTGAGGCCGCCCAAAAGGCCGTCGCGGCTGCGAAGGGAGCATAGAGATGAGCATCCTGGTTGATAAGAATACTCGCCTGCTGGTGCAGGGCATTACCGGCAATGAAGGTTTGTTCCATACCGAACAGATGCTGGCGTACGGCACCAATATTGTGGCTGGCGTTACCCCTGGTAAGGGTGGGGAATGGGTGCTGGGCGGTAAAGTGCCGG
>JARYMK010000297.1 GCA_029907165.1 Anaerolineae bacterium | reverse complement strand
AGCGAAGGCGTCACCCTGTGGGAGCTGGCGGAAATCCTGGCGGGCTACGGCATGCACACCGCCCTCAACCTGGATGGCGGCGGCTCCTCAACGCTGGCGGTGGAGGGCTGGCTCGGCTTCGCCAACGTGCTCAACTCGCCGATTGACCGCAACCTCCCCGGCTTACAGCGCCCGGTCGGCAACCATTTGGGGATAAAAGTGAAGTAAAAAGATCCCTGGGGCGGCTAAGCCCCAGGGATCTCAAAGCAAGGGTCTGTATGGAGCGGGTGATGGGATTCGAACCCACGAAATGGCAGCTTGGGAAGCTGCTGCCTTACCGCTTGGCGACACCCGCGCTGGATGCCTAAATTTTACCCGCGCGACCGAAAAATGGCAAGGAAAAACCATGTATCTCGATTCAGATTTGAGGGTTATAATATTTTAAAATCGGGTTTTATCTTCTGACACATAATTTTGAGTTCAATTTACTTATAGGCATTTCATTCTAATTTCTGCTCAGGAAGGTCTTTCCA
>JARYMK010000296.1 GCA_029907165.1 Anaerolineae bacterium | reverse complement strand
GGACACCGTCGGCAACCGTCACCTTGGGGTTGGTGGAGGTGCCGCTGATCATGACGACCTTGTTCTTGTTGCAGACGTCAGAGATGGGGATCGAGCACTTGGAGGCGACGGAGCCGACGATGAACTTGACCTTGTCCTGCTGGATGAGCTTGGTCGCTGCGGCCGTGGCTTCAGCCGGGTCGTTCTTGTCGTCGGCCAGCACGATCTCGATCTTCTTGCCGAGGAGGCCGCCCTTGGCGTTCCACTCCTCGACGGCAAGCTCGACGCCGTTCTTGGTGGATTCGCCAAAGGTCTTGACGTCACCGGTCATGGGGGCGATGACGCCGATCTTGATGGTCTTGGACCCGCCGCCAGCGCAACCAGCGAGCGGCAGCAGGGTCGCGATGATTACGAGCACGGTGAGCAGTTTGATGGTCCGCATATAGTTCCTCTCCTCCAGGTGAAAACCGTGGACACGTGGATGGAGAACCGTCCGGACCCTGTCGGTCCGGACCCAATAGCCCTGTGGGTTGCCAAC
>JARYMK010000295.1 GCA_029907165.1 Anaerolineae bacterium | reverse complement strand
CCCTTCCTCTTGTTTGGAAGCAAAGAAAAGCAGTACCTTTGCGCCCTCCAAAAACGGAGACGTTCTAAGGAAGGCTGTAAAGGGCGAAAAAAATTTTTTTTGCGAAGTATTGCAGGGAAGGAAAAAGGTTGTACCTTTGCAGCCCCAAAACGGGAGAAAGTTCTTTGAGAAAGATGAGAGGAAGCGTAGCGGGACTCTGAAGCCAAAGGAAAGGTGGAAAGAGGACGGTAAAAGAGCTAAAGGAACAAACGATTACAATGGAGAGTTTGATCCTGGCTCAGGATGAACGCTAGCGGCAGGCTTAATACATGCAAGTCGGACGGCAGCACGGGTAGCAATACCTGGTGGCGAGTGGCGCACGGGTGCGTAACGCGTATGCAACCTACCCTTAACTGAGACATAACCTGGCGAAAGCTGGGCTAATATCTCATGAGGTTATAGAGGGGCATCCTGATATAATCAAAGCAGCGATGTGGTTAAGGATGGGCATGCGTCCCATTAGCTAGTTGGCGAGGTA
>JARYMK010000294.1 GCA_029907165.1 Anaerolineae bacterium | reverse complement strand
ATGTCGATGTCCCGCTCCGGCTGCAGGCCGGCCAGGCGGATGAGGTCGCTGGCCAGGTCCACGATGCGGACCGGCTCCCCCATGTCGAGCAGGAAGATCTCCCCCCCGCGGGCCATGGCCCCGGCCTGGATGACCAGCTGCACCGCCTCGCTGATGGTCATGAAGTAGCGGGTCATCTCCGGGTGGGTGACGGTGACCGGCCCCCCGGCCTCGATCTGCTTCTGGAACAGGGGCACCACCGAGCCGCGGCTGCCCAGCACGTTGCCGAAGCGCACGGACACGAACGCCCGCCCGCTGCGCTGGGCCGCGTCGCGCACGATCATCTCGGCCAGGCGCTTGGTGGCGCCCATCACGCTGGTCGGCTCGACCGCCTTGTCGGTGGAGATCATGACGAAAGACGTCACTCCCGCCGATTCCGCCGCGTCGGCCAGTTGGCGTGTGGCGAAGACGATGTTCTTGACCGCTTCGCCGGGATGGGATTCCATGAGCGGCACGTGTTTGTAGGCCGCGGCGTGGAAG
>JARYMK010000293.1 GCA_029907165.1 Anaerolineae bacterium | reverse complement strand
AGCAGCACGTCCTGGACGTTTTGGAGAGGATGTTAACGCCCACCGGCCGCAGGGTGGACATATCCAACCCCGTCGTAGGGGCGAGGCTCCCCGACGGTTCGCGCCTTCAGGCGGCGATACCGCCGGTGGCGGTGGAGGGGACGCAGATCACGATCCGGCGCTTCCGCCAGGACGCGAGCCGGGAGATGCTCCTTTCAAACGGCGCTTTGAACCGCGAGGTATTGGACTTTCTGGGGGCTTGCGTGAGGGCTAAACTCAACATATTCGTAAGCGGCGGCACCGGTTCGGGCAAGACCACGTTGCTCAACGTCCTAAGCTCCTACATACCCGAGGACGAGAGCATCATCACCATCGAGGACCCGGCGGAATTGCAGCTGCAGCACGGCAACGTGAGGAGGCTGGAGGCCCGCCCGCCGAACGTGGAGGGCAAAGGCGAGATAACCCAGCGCGACCTGGTGGCGATGGCGCTCAGGATGGCCCCGAAAAGGATAATCGTGGGCGAGTGCCGGCGGGGGGAGACC
>JARYMK010000292.1 GCA_029907165.1 Anaerolineae bacterium | reverse complement strand
ATCGTGGGAAAAGTCGGCATCCATGGTCACGATGAGTGGCACGCCCATGGCGATCGCCTGAACAAACCCGGCGCAGTAAGCCGTGCCCAGGCCCAGCTTGCCGGGGCGATGGATGACGTGCACTCTGGGGTTGGCGACAGCGAGCCGGTCGGCCAGCTCACCTGTGCCGTCGGGAGAGTTGTCGTCGACCACGATGACCCCGAGGCCGTCGAACTCGAGGAGGCGGGCGACGAGGGGTTCGAGGTTGTCAATCTCGTTGTAGGTCGGGACGATCACGACGGCCCTGAGGGCCGCCGGATTGCTTTGTCTGACGATGTTATCTGCTGGAAGCAACCATACCTCCCCGGCGCGGAAGCGAGAGCAGGAATGGGTACCCGTTGCCTGCGCCGACGGGCCGAGAGATGATAGCATGGGGGCTAGCACGGGTCAAATCCAAGGGCTACACAGAGAGGCTGCTGCGGGCCAGACCCGCAGCAGCCCTATGCGACCGTGTGTGTCGCCTCCCCTATTGCGTCTCCTGGCG
>JARYMK010000291.1 GCA_029907165.1 Anaerolineae bacterium | reverse complement strand
CAACTGCGCAGCGTTCGGCGGACTGCCCAAGGCCAGCCCAAACCCCACCCGGGCCAGGGGCGTCTGGGAGATCATCAAGGACAAGCCTGTCGTCAACATCGCCGGCTGCCCGGCCATTCCCGAGGCTTTCACCGGCACGGTGGCGCACTTCCTGATCTTCGGCGCCTTGCCGGAGCTGGACGAGCTACATCGGCCCAGGACCTTCTATGCACAGACCGTGCACGATCGCTGCCTGCGTCGGCCGTTCTACGAAGCGGGCAAGTTCGCGCTGACCTTCGATGACGAGGGCGCGCGCAAGGGCTGGTGCCTATACAAGCTGGGGTGCAAGGGGCCCACGACCTACAACGCCTGCGCTGGCATCAAGTGGGACGCCGGCCTCTCCTTCCCCATCCAGTCGGGCCACCCCTGCCTCGGCTGCTCGCAGCCGGCGTTCTGGGACGGCGGCGGCTTCTATCAGGGGCAGTCGGCACCCGTAAACCGGCCCGGCCTCGGCGTCGCTGCGGCCGCAGCGGGGATCGGCGTCG
>JARYMK010000290.1 GCA_029907165.1 Anaerolineae bacterium | reverse complement strand
AGACGCCATATACGTTGCAAGCAGCACATGGCTTCGGGAATATCAAACAAGCACCTATGTGGCAGAAGCGGAAAATATAATAAGGATATATAAGCCCGAGATAGTTCTGATAGGCGCCACCACCATGGGAAGGGATTTTGCGGGAGCTCTTGCCGCAAGGATTAGGACCGGCCTTACCGCCGACTGCACCGAACTTTCCGTGGATATGGAAAAGCGCCTGCTCCTTCAGACCCGCCCGGCCTTCGGCGGCAATATCATGGCCACCATAATATCTCCAAATCACAGGCCCCAGATGGCTACAGTCAGGCCCAAAGTCATGGCCATGCCCGAGCCTTGTGCGAGCCCGGGCGCGAGGATTATCCAGGTCCAGCCGGTATCGGGGCCGCAGGATATGCTTCTTGACATCCTGGAATTCATCCCCGATACCGCCGGAACGGTGAATCTGGCCGATGCGGATATTATAGTATCCGGCGGCCGTGGCATGAAAGGCCCGGAAAACTTTTCGATGTTATTCGAACTGGCGG
>JARYMK010000028.1 GCA_029907165.1 Anaerolineae bacterium | reverse complement strand
ACGCTCTGGCGACTGCTGGGCTACGTTCGGCCGTATGCGCGGCGCGCGGCCCTGGCCTACGCCTGCCTGCTCGGCGTAACCGCGCTGAGCCTCGTCGTGCCCTGGGTCATCAAGCAGGCGGTTGACCTTGGGCTGGCCCAGGGCGCGCCCAGCACGCTCCTGGTGCTGGGGGGTGGCTTGCTGGGGCTGGGCCTCGTGCGGGCCGGGTTCTCCTTCGGCCAGCGCTACCTGAGCGCATGGCTCGCCCACCGCGTGGCCTACGACCTGCGCAACCGCCTCTACGACCGCATTCAGACCCTCTCCTTCGCGTTCCACGATCACGCCCAGACGGGCCAACTGATGTCACGGTGCACGTCGGACATCTCGTCGGTGGAGGCCCTCGCCGGCACGGGCCTGGCCGAGTTCGTCAACATCGCGGCGCTGTTCATCGCCGCACTCGTCATCCTCTTCCGCATCCATCCGGGCCTGGCTGCCGCGGCGCTGACCCCGATCCCCGTCCTCGCCTTCGTAACGGTGCGTTTCGGGCGGCGCATCGGCCCTCTGTTCCAGCGCATCCAGGAACAGCACGCCGAGATGACCACCATCCTCCAGGAAGACCTTACCGGCATCCAGGTGGTGCAGGCCTTCACCCGCGAACCCTACGAGATTCAGCGGTTTCGCGACGCCAACGTGGAACTCATGCGGCGCAGGCTCGCCACCATTCGCGAGTGGAGTTTCAACTTCCCCATGATGACGTTCATCATCAGCCTGGGCACGGCCATCATCCTCTGGTACGGCGGCCACTTGGTGAACGACGGTCGGCTCACCGTGGGCACGCTGGTGGCCTTCAACAGTTACCTGGGCATGCTGGCGGTGCCGGTGCAGCGCATGGGGTGGCTGGTGGACATGGCCGCCGACGCCGTGGCTTCGGGCCGCCGCATCTTTGAGATTCTGGACACGCCGTCGCCCGTTCAGGAGAAACCGGGGGCCATAGACCTGCCCGTGAGCGCAGGCCGCGTGGAGTTCCGCGATGTCTCCTTCGGCTACGGCGATACACCCATCCTGGAGCACATCTCCTTCGTCGCCGAGCCTGGCCAAATCGTGGCGCTGGTCGGCGAGACCGGCGCGGGCAAGAGCACCCTCATCCATCTCATTCCCCGCTTCTACGACGTTACGGCGGGCCAGATTCTGGTGGATGGGTACGATATCCGCGGCGTTACGCTCCGCTCGTTGCGCAGGCAAATCGGCATCGTCCTGCAGGACACGTTCCTGTTCTCCACCACCATCCGCGAGAACATCGCCTACGGGCGCGAGGACGCCACCGAGGACGAAATCATCGCTGCGGCCAAGGCGGCCCACGCCCACGAGTTCATCGTGCAGTTCCCCGACGGGTACGATACCCTCGTGGGCGAGCGCGGCATCACCCTGTCGGGCGGACAGCGCCAGCGGGTTGCCATCGCCCGCGCCCTGCTCATGGACCCGCGTATCCTTCTCCTGGACGACTCTACGTCCAGCGTGGACACCGAGACCGAGCGGCTCATCCAGGACGCACTGGCCCGCCTCATGGTCGGGCGCACCACGTTCGTCATCGCCCAGCGCCTTAGCACCGTCATGCGGGTGCACCAGATTCTCGTGGTGGATGGCGGCCGCATCGTGGAGCGCGGGACGCACGCGCAGTTGCTGGCCTTGGGCGGGCGCTACGCCACCATCTACGAGCAGCAAATCCGCCCGATGGGCGAGCGCCTGGCGGCCCTCCCAGCACGCGCCCGCACAAGATACGGAGGTGAGACCCCATGAGCGAGACCAAGTCGCCCTTCCGACGCCGACACGCGCCCCACGAAGTCGGCGCGCCCATCCTGGAAGTCGTGGACGTTTCGGTGCGGTACAATGGCCGCCAGGCGCTGGACAATGTCTCCTTTCGCCTGACCAAGGGCGAGCGGGTGGCCGTCGTGGGGCCCAACGGCGCAGGCAAGAGCACGCTATTCAAGGTCATCGCCGGCGTGCTGGACCCGGCCGAAGGCGAGGTGCGCGTGGCGGGACACTGCCCCGGCGGCCATATCTGCATCGCCTACGTCCCCCAGCGCAACGACGTGGACTGGAACTTCCCCGTTACGGTGGCCGATGTGGTGATGATGGGCCGCGTCGGGAGAATGGGCCTGCTACGCCACTCCGGCCGCCGCGACTGGGCGTTCGTGAAGCGGTGCTTGGACACCGTCGGCCTGGCAGACTTGGCCGACCGCCAGATTGGCGAACTGTCGGGTGGGCAGCAGCAGCGAATGTTCATCGCGCGGGCGCTGGCCCAGGAGGCCGAACTGATGCTCATGGATGAGCCGCTCACCGGCCTTGACGTGGCGTCGCAGGAGAGTATCTTCCACATCCTGGACACGCTCCGCGCCCAGCAGGTTACCGTCATGGTCGCCACCCACGACCTGAACATGGCGGCGGCGCGGTTTGACCGCGTGATGCTCCTCAACAAGCGCCTGTTCGGCATCGGCCCCGCCGCCGAGGTCTTCACGCCCGACCGACTGCGCGCGGCCTATGGCGAGCACCTGCGCTTCGTGGAGACCGAAAACGGCATTATGCTGCTCAGCGACACGTGCTGCGGAGGAGGGGATCACTGATGGACGGACTGGTCGGTATCGTCATTGCGCCCTTGCAGTACGGGTTCATGCTCCGCGGGCTGGCCGCTTCCGTGATGGTGGGCATCGTGTGCGCCACGGTCGGCACCTACGTGGTCCTGCGCGGCATGGCGTTCTTCGGCGACGCGCTGGCCCACGCCATCCTTCCGGGCGTGGCGGTGGGCTACCTGGTGAGCGGGAGCGCGCGCGGGCCGCTGTTTTGGTGGGCGCTGGGCACGGCCATCCTCACCGCCCTGGGCATCGGCGCGGTGGGCAAAGAGGCCAAAATCAAAGAGGACACGGCCATCGGCATCATCTTCGCCGCCATGTTCGCCCTGGGCATTGCCCTCATCTCCCGCACCCAGAGTTACGCCGTGGATTTGGCACATTTCCTGTTCGGCGACGTGCTGGGGGTGTCGGCGGGCGACCTGGCGCTGACGGCAGCGTTCGGCGGGCTGGTCGTCTTGACCGTTGTCGCCCTCTACAAGGAGTTCCTCGTCATCTCGTTTGACCCCATCCTGGCGGCCACGCTGCGCCTGCCGTCGTCCCTGCTCCACTACCTGCTCCTGGCGCTCATCGCCATCACCATCGTCGTGTCGCTCCAGACGGTGGGCATCGCCCTCATGGTGGCGATGCTGGTAACGCCGGCGGCTACGGCCTACCTTCTGACTCGGCGCCTGCCGCTGATGATGGCGCTGGCAGCCTTCCTGGGGGCCACGTCGGGCGTCATCGGCCTGTACCTATCCTACTACGCGAGCATCGCCTCGGGCGCGGCCATCGTACTCGTGTGCTCGGCCTTCTTCCTACTGGCCGTGCTCTTCGCGCCAGGCAGAGGCGTTCTGACCAACCGCCGCGCCAAGCCGTCGCAATAGCCCTCACGCCAGGCGAGGCCCCGTCAGTCCTTCGTCAGTCGCCGTCGGTACAATGGACCCACAAGGGGCACGGCAGGACTCGCCGCCGCCCCACGCACCGATGCCGACAGCGAAACGCCGGGAGGTGGAGCATGAAGCGGTTTCTCGGCAGAATCGGGCGGAGCCTCGTGCGCTTCTCCCTCAAACATTGGGCGGGCGCGCTCATCCTGCTCCTGCTCCTCCTCGCCGCACTCACCGGCTACCAGATGTGGCATCTGGGGCCGGTCATGGCCCTTGCCCTGTTTCCCCAATTGATGATCTGTCTCATCCTCATCGGCGCGGTGGTCGCCGTCCGCCGGGCTATCAGGGCCATCGCGACAAAGGACTGGGTGCAGAGTGGCGTGGCCCAGGGCCGCACCGTGCTCAAGACCACGGTGGAAGAAGCCAAGGGGACACTTGCCTCGCTGGGCACAGACGTGAAGCGCGATCTGGAGCGATTTGTGGGAGGCGCAGCGGAAGCCTCGGCGGCCGACCCGCCCGTACGCTGCCCGCGCTGCGGGCGGGTGTCGCGGCCGGGGGCCAGGTTCTGCGAGGGATGCGGCGCGGCGCTGTACATCCCCTGCCCGCGCTGCGGCTGCGCCATGCGCGCCGACGCCAGGTTCTGCATGGCCTGCGGCGCGGCGCTGGGACGGATGGGGTAGGGCGAAACACGCCGTCGCCCTGGGGATAGGCAGCGGCAGGTAAGGAAGCCTGCCCTACCCACCTTATCACCGCAGAGAACACAGAGAACGCAGAGAATTCAAGGTAAGTCCCTGTGGTCTCCGCGTGCTCTGCGGTAAATCTACTTTCGTAGGGCGGCTTTCCGCAGCCGCCGAAGGCAGAGGGCGGGTAACGGGAACCTGCCCTACGCACCACGCGCTGCCAGATTCCAAACACCCAGTTTCGCTCCCGCTCGGTTCTAGAGTCTGTCGGAGGGCGCCAGAAGTGGGGCGTTCCGTTGCGACACACCTCTGAGGTACGTAGCAACGGGAGCCGGTGGAAGTCCGCAGCATGTGGGCGTGATTCGCCAAAGGATGGAACGGAAACCTTGCCCTCGCAATTACCCCTTCCGCCCCTCTTGTGCTATAATATCTTTGCAACTGTCCATCCGCGTAGCACCGAGACGTTCGGACGGAAAGGGGGATGCCTATCGCGTAGCCAACGACAACCCAACGCACATGCGACATTTGCGCTTTGGGTCTGGGAAAGCGGTTTTGGCCTTGTGCCCGCGCGATGCGCCTGCATCCGCGACCGAGCAGTTCTGTTTCCCATGACTCCACCTTCAGGGCATTTGCCCATCATACCATTACGGGAGATTGCCACATGGCAAGCGTAACCTACGAACACGTTACGAAGCGATTCGGCGACGTCATCGCCGTCAACGACCTGTCGCTGGAAGTCAAGGACAAGGAGTTCCTCGTGTTGGTCGGCCCCTCGGGCTGTGGCAAGACCACCGCGCTGCGCCTGCTCGCCGGCCTGGAGGAAATCACCGAGGGCAAAATCTACATCGGCGACCGCCTGGTCAACGACGTGGCCCCCAAGGACCGCGACATCGCCATGGTGTTCCAGTCCTACGCTCTGTACCCGCACATGACCGTCTATGACAACATGGCCTTCGGTCTGAAACTCCGCAAGATGCCCAAGTCCGAGATTGACCGTCGCGTAAAGGAAGCGGCCGCCATCCTGGGCATTGAGCAGTTGCTGGACCGCAAGCCCAAGCAGTTGTCGGGCGGGCAGCGGCAGCGCGTCGCCCTGGGCCGGGCCATCGTCCGCGAACCTAAGGTCTTCCTCATGGACGAGCCGCTGTCCAACCTGGACGCCAAACTGCGTGTGCAGACCCGCGCCGAACTCTCCAAACTGCACCAGCGACTTCAGACCACGTTCATCTACGTAACCCATGACCAGATGGAGGCCATGACCATGGGCACGCGCATCGCCGTGCTCAAGGACGGCATCCTCCAGCAACTGGACACGCCGCAGAACCTGTACGACAAACCCGACAACGTCTTTGTGGCCGGCTTCATCGGCAGCCCGGCGATGAACTTCTTTGACGCCACCCTGGTGGGCACCAAGGAAGACATGTACATTGACACCGGCTCGTTCCGGCTCAAGGTGCCCGCGAACCGGCTGCCTGCGCTCGCGCCTCACCTGGGCAAGGAGGTCGTCTTCGGCATCCGGCCCGACAACGTCCACGACGCCGAGTTCACGCCGCCCGGCATCAACCCGGCCCGCGTCCCCGCCAAGGTGGACGTTACCGAGTTGATGGGCAACGAGGTGTTCGTGTACCTGGTAACCGGCAAGCACTCCTACGTTGGCCGCGTGGACCCGCGCACCAACATGCGCGTGGGCCACAACGTGGAAGTGGTCTTTGACATGGACCGCATCCACGTCTTTGACAAAGCCACAGAGCGAGCCATCCGGTAGGACATTCGGCGGGTAGGGGCGTAGCATACTACGCCCCTACTATGCTCCTTACGCCCCTACGACCTGTATGGCTCTGCCAAAACCGGGGAAATCTCATGAACGAACTGGATTGGATTCACGAACTGGCCCAGCCGGCCAACACCAAAATCCTGATGCTCATCCTGGACGGCCTGGGCGGGCTGCCCCTGACAGCCAACGGCCTCACCGAGTTGGAGGCCGCCCACACGCCGAACATGGACCGCCTGGCGCGCGAGGGCATCTGCGGACTCAGCCAGCCCGTGGGCGCGGGCATCACCCCCGGCAGCGGGCCAGGCCACCTGGCCCTGTTCGGCTACGACCCGCTGCAGTACGTCATCGGGCGTGGCGTGCTGGAAGCGCTCGGCATCGGCTTCCCGCTGGAGAGGGACGATGTGGCCGCGCGGGGCAACTTCTGCTCACTGGACGCCAACGGCAACATCACCGACCGTCGCGCCGGGCGCATCCCCACCGAGAAATGCCGCGAACTGGTGGAAATCCTCCGTCAGATTCGGCTCCCCGGCGTGGAGGTCTTCGTGGAGGCGGTGCAGGACTACCGCTTCGTCCTTGTGCTGCGGGGCAAGGGCCTGTCGCCCAACCTCAGCGAGACCGACCCGCAGAAGGTGGGCGTGCCGCCGCTGCCCGTGCACGCTCTCACCGACGATGCCCAGCCCACCGCCGACCTGGTCAACCACTGGGTGGCCGAGGCGCGGAAACTGCTGGCCGATCAGCATCCGGCCAATGGGCTAACCCTGCGCGGCTTCGCCAAAGACCCCGCACTGCCGTCCATGGGGCAAATCTACGGCCTGAAGTGTGCCGCCATCGCCACCTACCCCATGTACCGTGGCCTGGCCAAACTGGTCGGCATGGACATCCTGAAGACCGGCGAGACCATAGAAGACGAGGTGGAGACGCTGAAGGCCAATTGGGCCAAGTACGACTTCTACTACCTGCACGTCAAGAAGACCGACTCGGCGGGCGAGGACGGCGACTTTGACCGCAAGCGCCAGATCATAGAGCACGTGGACGAACTGGTGCCGGAGATGATGGCGCTGAACCCCGACGTGGTCATCGTCAGCGGCGACCATTCCACGCCCGCCGTGCTCAAGAGCCACTCGTGGCACCCCGTGCCCACCCTCATCTGGTCGCGCTACTGCCGCCCCGACGACGCGGAGGCATTCGGCGAGCGGGCCTGCGCGCGCGGGGCGCTGGGCGTCTTCCCCGCCAAGGAGATCATGCGCCTGGCGATGGCCAACGCCCTGCGCCTGGCAAAATATGGGGCGTAGAACGCAGGGGCGGTTCGTGAATCGCTCCTGCGGCGCAACAAACGAGCGACGCACTTCCGAAGTGCGTCGCTCGTGGCTTTCTACCCGTTCCGCCTACCCGTGCCGCTCCATGAAGCGGCGCATCCGCTCCAGCGCCTCCTCAATCTTCTCCAGCGACGTGGCGTAGGAGATGCGCACGAACCCCTCGCCGCACGCGCCGAACGCCGTCCCCGGAATCAGCGCCACGTGCTCCTCTTCCAGCAGGCGGTTGGCGAACTCGTCCGATGTCATCCCGCTGGCCCGGATAGACGGGAAGGCGTAGAACGCCCCCTTCGGCTCGCAGCAGGTCAGCCCCATGGCGTTCAGCCCCGCCACAACCACCTTGCGGCGGCGGTCGTACTCGGCGCGCATGCGTTGCACCTCCGGCTCGCCGCTGCGCAGCGCCTCCAGCGCGGCGTACTGCGCCGGCGTGGGCGCCGACATGATGATGTACTGATGCATCTTGCGCATGCCGGCGATGACCTCCGCCGGGCCGACCGCATACCCCAATCGCCAGCCGGTCATGGCGTAGGCCTTGGAGAACCCCTGCAAAATGACGGTGCGATCCCTCATCCCCGGCAGCGAGGCAAAGCACGTGTGCTCCACGCCGTACACCAGGCGGTCGTAAATTTCGTCGGAGATCACCAGCAGGTCGCGCTCTTCCACCAGACGGGCGATCTCCAGCAGGCGGTCGCGGCTCATCACGGCGCCCGTCGGGTTGTTGGGGTAGCCCAGCAGGATGGCCTTGGTGCGGGGTGTGATGGCTTTGGCGATGTCCGCAGCCGAGGTCTGGAACCCATTTTCCATCGTCGTGCACAGGGTTACGGGCATTCCCCCTGCGAACACCACGGCGGGGACGTAAGCCACAAAGCACGGCGTGGGGATGATGACCTCGTCGCCCGGGTCAATCAGCGCGGACATAGCCAGGTGCAGCGCCTCGGATACCCCGACGGTAACGAGAACCTCGCTCTCGGCGTCGTACCGCACGCCGTACAGCCGCGCCACATTGTCGCTGATGGCCTGGCGGAGTTCCAGGATGCCGGAGTTGGACGTGTAGTGGGTCTCGCCCTGCTGCAGCGAGCGGATACCCGCCTCGGTGATGGCGGGTGGCGTTACGAAGTCCGGCTCGCCGATGCCCAGCGAGATGACGTCCTTCATCGTCGCGGCGATGTCAAAGAACTTGCGAATCCCCGACGGGGGAACTGACACAACCCGTTGTGCCAACACGTTCTTCATTGAACTACCCTCCTGATGATGTCTGTAAATCCCGCGCAACGCTGCGCATTATGTACACAGCTCTTGTCCAACTCAGTCGCTTTCCATGAACCACTGATCCAGCGCCTCGTCGTACCGGAGCGTGGCCTCGTTCCCGTCGGCCAGGCGCACGCGAAAGGCTGGGCCGCGCGGCTCGCGCCAGCGCCGTAGCACGGACGCCACCTCGGCGCGGCCTTCGGGGCGCTCCACGGCGCGCGGCTCCTGGGCATACTGATACCCCGAGTAGCACTCCACCCGAACCGGCCTACTCTTCGTATCCATTCCCCGTCGCGTCCACCATGGACGCGTCGCCCACGTTCAACTGCTCGTAGGAGCCGCGCACGCGAGCATTGTCGCCGATGAGCGACAGGTTGAGCATGGCGTCCTCAATGCACGCGCCCGCGTTGATGATGGAGTCCCTGATAATGGAACGGCGCACGACGGCGCCCTCGGCGATGGTTACGTACGGCCCGATGACCGAATGCTCCACCTGCGCCGAGTCGGCGATGTACACCGGCGGCACGATGATGCTCTCCTTCGCGTTCCCCGCGTGCCCGCCCGTCTTGGTCAGCAGGTAGCGGTTCGTCTGGAGCACCGTTTCGGGCTTTCCGCAGTCCTCCCACACGTCCACGGTCTCGGCGCGGAACTTCGCGCCGTCGTTGATCATCAGTTGCAGCGCGTCGGCCAGGAAGTACTCGCCCTTCGTCTGGATGTTGCGCTCTAGCAGTTCGTCAATGGCGGCGACAAGTCGCTCTGCCTCGCGCAGGTAATACACCCCGATCACGGCCAGGTTGGACACGGGCGTGGCGGGCTTCTCCACCAGGCGCGAGATGTAGCCCCCCTCCAAGATGGCCACGCCGAACCTGCGCGGGTCTTCCACCTCCTTGACGTACAGCACGCCGTCGCAGTCTGTGGGCAGTTGGCGCAAGTCCGCCTCAAAGATGGTGTCCACGAAGATGATGAGAATCGGGCCGGTCAGGTGCTCGCGGGCGAGGTAGAGCGCATGGGCCTGGCCCTTCAGTTCCTTCTGCTCCACATACCGCGCGGGGAAAGAGTAGTTGGCGCTCACATACTCCTGAATTCGGTCGCCCAAGTGGCCCACGATGAAGATCGTCTCCTCCACATCCAGCCCCGCCAGCGAATCCAAGATGTGGGCCAGCACCGGCTTGCCGGCCACGTTGACCAGCGGCTTGGGCTTGGTGAACGTGTGGGGGCGTAGCCGAGTCCCGAACCCCGCCAGGGGAATCACAACCTTCATGGCCAATCAGACCTCCTCGTCCAATTTCGGCTTCCGCGTATGCCAATCGGTCGCCTGCTCGTAAGCATAGGCTACCCGCAGAACCGTCGGTTCGTCAAATACATTGCCGATAATCTGCAACCCCACCGGCAGGCCATCGGCGAAGCCACACGGCACTGAGATGCCGCACACGCCCGCCAGCGAGCACGCCAGCGTGAACACGTCGGACAGGTACATTTGCAGCGGGTCTTCGGCGCGCTCCCCGATTGGGAACGCCACCGTCGGCGACACCGGACAGGCCAGCACATCCACCTGCTGGAAGGCGCGGTCAAAGTCCTGTCGGATGAGGGTGCGGGTCTTCTGCGCGCGCAGGTAGTAGGCGTCATAGTACCCAGCCGACAGCGCGTAGGTTCCCAACATGATGCGGCGCTTGACCTCGGGGCCGAACCCCCGCCCCCGCGTCTGGCGGATCATGTCCCACACGTCGGCGGACTCGCGCACCGACAGCCCGTACTTCACGCCGTCGTACCGCGCCAGGTTGGCCGACGCCTCGGCGGGAGCGATGAGGTAGTACGCGGGCAGGGCGTACTCGGTGTGCGGCAGCGACACTTCCACCAGCGTCGCGCCGAGGTCTTCCAGCACGCGCAGCGCCGCCCGCACTGCGTCGGCCACGCCGGCCTGCACGCCCTCCACGAAGTACTCCTTCGGCACGCCCACGCGAAGCCCGCGGACCCCGCCCTCCAGCGCGGCGAGGTAATCGGGCACCGGCGCGTCCACCGACGTGGAGTCGCGCGGATCGTGCCCGGCGATGGCCTGCAACAGGATGGCGCAGTCGCGCACGTCCTTGGCGATGGGGCCAATTTGGTCCAACGACGACGCAAAGGCCACCAGCCCCCAGCGGGACACCCGCCCGTAGGTGGGCTTCAGGCCGACGACGCCGCACAGCCCGGCAGGCTGGCGCACGCTCCCGCCCGTGTCCGAGCCCAGCGCCCCCAGCGCCATGTCCGCCGCCACCGCTGCCGCGCTCCCGCCGCTGCTGCCGCCCGGCACGCGGCTTAGGTCCCACGGGTTGCGCGTCGTGAAGTAGGCCGAGTTCTCGGTGGATGACCCCATGGCGAACTCGTCCGTGTTGGTCTTGCCCAGGATGATCGCCCCCTGCGCCTTGAGCCGCTCCACGGCTGTGGCATCGTAGGGCGGCACGAAATTCTCCAGGATGCGCGAGCCGCAGGTCGTGGGGATGCCCTTCGTGCACAGGATGTCCTTGATGGCGAGGGGAATGCCCAGCAGGCGCGGGGGCGGATCACCTTCCTCTCTCCGCCAGCGGGCCAGGTGCGCGTCCGCCGCCTCCGCCTGCGCCAGCGCCTCCTCCGGTACCACCCGCAAGTAGGCCCGGATGCGCGGGTCCAAGCGGTGGATGCGCTCCAGAATAGCGCGGGTCAACTCGGCCGAGGAGAGGTCGCCAGCCCGTAGCAGTTGGCTGGCCTCGCGGATGGTGAGGGCGGGCGCGCTCACGGCCTCACTCCAAAATCGGCCGCACGCGGATCAGCCCATCCTTATGGTCAGGCGCGTTGGCCAGAATCTCGTCGCGCGGCGAAGAAGCGGCCGGCTCGTCCGGGCGGGTGATGTTGGTCAGCGCCACGGCGTGGGACATGGGGGGTACGCCGTCCAGGTCCAGGCGCTGGAGCATGTCCGCATACTCCAGGATGGCCGACAACTGGAGCCGATAGCGTTCCTTCTCCTCGTCTGTCAGGGCCAGTTTCGCCAGTTCGGCGATATGTTCCACCTGTTGCAGGGAGAGTGGCATCGGGTTGCCCCACCAGATGGATTCGGGCGGATTATACCATCGGGGGCCGGTAAGAGCAAGTGGACAACCTGGCTCCCTAAAACTCCGTCGTCCCCGTGAACCGGAACCCCGCCAGCCGCACCGCTGGAACCCGCACCCCGCCGATTTCAAAGCGGGACACCAGCAGTTGCGTCTCCCTGCCCACTGCCTCCACGCGATTGAACGCGTCCAGGTAACTCTCGGTGAACCGCAGGTTCTTCACCGGATAGGCGATTTCGCCCTTCTCCACCCAGAACGTCCCATCGCGGGTCATGCCGGTAACCACCGCTTTGGCCGGGTGCACCGGCACCGTGTAGTGGAACCGCGTAACCAGCAGCCCCTTGTCCAGGCCGGCGATCAACCCTTCCGCCGATGTTGTCCCTCCCGCCATGAACATGTTGAGCGGGAAGGGGCCCTGGGGGTTGGGCATGGGCAGCGAGTGGCCCGTGCTCTGGACGCCCTCCTTCAGCGCCGTGGCCGAATCGTGCACGACGCTGATTGCGACACCGTCTTTGATGAAGTCCACGCGCTTCTTGGGCACGCCCTCAAAGTCAAAGGGAAGGGGCAGGCCCGATGGGTCAAGCCCGTCGTCCCAGATGGACACCGAGGGCGACATGATGAGCTGGCCGAACTTGCCGGCCATGAACGAGCGGCCCTCCTGCACGGCCAGCGCCGAGAAGGCCAGGTAACCCATGATGGTTACGATGTCCGCCGTGGCGTAGTGTTCCAGGACAACGGGGTATTCGCCCGCGGGCAAGGGCCGGGGGTTACGGCTGCGGAGCGCCTTCCCCACCGCCTCGGCGGCCAGCGCCTCCACGTCCAGATGCCGCACGTCCACTGCCGCGGCCTCGGCGTATCCCGAACTGTCCTCGCTCATGATGACCGTGTTCACGTCGGCCACAGTGCCCACGCTGTGCACGAAATGCCCAAGCGAGTTGGCCACCCCCATCTCCCACAGGGACGTGCGGAACGCGCCTGCGGCGGTGAGGCCCTTCTCGCGGGCCAACGTGCAGAACACGCCCGCGGCCCGCGCCCGCAGTTCCGGCGAGGCGTTGGCGGTGGCCTCTGAGAACGCCACGGCCTGAGGCACTGCCTGCGGCCCAGGCATCGGCGGCAGGCTGGGGCTTTCGGGCTGCAGGCTCGCCACGATCATGGCGGTCTCCAGTGCCCGCTCCAGCCCCTCGGCGCTCAGGTCGTTGGTCGTGGCGACTCCGGTCCGCTGCCCGATGACCACGCGCAGGCGCACCGCCGCATCGGATTCGGCCACGTTCTGGTGGATGTACGAATTGGCGAAGCGCGTCAGGGCGCTGTCGCCAGCCTGGAGCAGAACCTCCGTCTGGTCTGCCTTGGACTTGGCCAGCACCTGATCTGCAAGTTTGCGAAATGCCTTCTCCCCGAGCATGTGAACTCCTTTCAGCAAGCCTCTGGCCTACGAGTGCGCGTTGTCGCTACCCTTTCATCACGCCCACCTGGACGTTGCGGAAGCGGGCCGGCGCGGTGCCGTGGCCCACGTGAGCCGTCTGGGGCGGCTGGCCCTTGCCGCAGTTGGGCGTGCCCCACACGTTCCAGTGGTTGCGGTTGCAGATGGCGTCGCACCCCGCCCAGAACTGCGGCGTGATACCCGTGTACGTCGCGTTCTTGTACAGTTGCCCCAACTTGCCGTTCTTGATTTGGTAGGCGACCTCGGTGCCGAATTGGAAGTTCAGCCGCTTGTCATCAATGCTCCAACTCTTGTTCATCTCCATGTAGATGCCGTCGTCGGTGTCGGCGATGAGGTCGTCAAACTCCCATTCGCCCGGCTCCAAGTTGATGTTGGTCATGCGGATGATGGGGATGCGGTTCCAGCCATCGGCGCGCATGGTGCCGTTGCTGCGCTGGCCCAGTTTGGCGGCCGTCTCGCGCGACGTGAGGTAGCCCACGAAGATGCCCTCGCGCACGATGGGCGTTCGCTGCGCCTCCACGCCCTCGTCGTCGTAGCCGAACGTCCCCAGGCCCCCAGGGATTGTGGCATCGGCGGTGATGTTGACGATGGGCGAGCCGTAGCGGAACGTGCCCAGTTTGTCCAGCGTGAGGAAACTGGTGCCCGCGTAGGCCGCTTCCGTGCCCATCACGCGGTCCAGTTCAATGGGATGGCCGCAGGATTCGTGCACCTGGAGTGCCAGTTGGGTCGCGTCCAGGATGATCGTCGTAACCCCGCTGGGGCACACGGGAGCCGTCAGCAGTTTGACTGCCTCCTCGGCCACGCGCGGCGCACTCCCCACCAGGTCCATCGCCTCCAGCAGTTCGTACCCCGCGGTGCCCTGGTGCCTCCCGAAGGAGTTGGGGTAGGAACGCTGCTGCACGTCGCCGTTGCCCACGGCCAGCGCCTCCAGCCCGCCGCCCGTCTCCACAATCTCCTGCTCAATGTACGCGCCCTCGGAGTTGGCGAAGGTCTTCTGCTCGCGGATGAACGCGGCGGACGACTCGGCGACCACGATGCCCTTCACCGCGCGCATGGCCCCGTCGGCGGCAAGCAGGAGTTCCAGCGTCTTCTCTAGCGGCACCGAGAACGGGTCAACCTTCACCGGCGTGTGGTACGTGCCAACGTGGGCAACCGGCTCGCCCAGGTTCACCGGCTCCAGTTTGAACAGCGCGCTGGCCTTGGCGATCTGCACTGCCAAAGCGGTAATCCGATCCACCTCGCGCGGTTCCAGGCGGGCGCTGGACGCAAACCCCCACGCCCCGTCCACCACCACGCGCACGCCAAACCCCGCCGTGGTGTAACTCTCCAGCGACGCTACCTCGCCGTTCTTCACCGTGATGGAGCGGATGTCGCGGCGCACGATGCGCATATCTGCGTAGGTTGCGCCTTTCACTTTGGCCAGATTCAGTGCGCGATCCGTCAGTTCTCTCAACGTCCACCTCCCACTGTTGCGACTTCATCGCGAACCTGCTGCGATGCGGTTTGGTCTGCCGTCATTGCGAGGGCGATCAGCGCCCGAAGCATCCCAGCAGGCTGTCATTCTGAGGCGCGAAGCGCCGAAAAATCTCGTCAACCGAGATGCTTCGCTTCACTCAGTGTAACAGATGGGGCGACAACGGGCTATTTCCTCTGTGATCAAGTACCAGACCGCCCTGCCCGCCCTGCCGATTTGACCTCCGCACGCCGCCGCGTACAATAGTGCGCGGACACAGCATTACGGAGTGCACCATGCCCGTTTACGAGTACATCTGCCCTGTGTGCATGACCAAGTTTGAGGCCCTGCGCCCAATGAGCCAGGCCGACGCCCCCATCCCGTGCCCCAAGTGCGGGAGCACCGAGGCGCGCCGCGGCCTGTCTGTGTTCGCCGCGGTATCCAAAGGGAGCGGCGGCGAAAGCCGTTCGGTGGCGGGCACCGGCTCCTCCTGCGCCACCTGCGGCTCCCACTCCTGCGCCACGTGCGGACACTGATTCTGGCGGCTATTCGCCTTCGGGCTTCCCGCCCTCCGGCTTCCCATCCTCTGGCGGCTTCTTTCCCTCCGGCGCGGCCGGGGGCTTCTTCACGTGGTTCAGCATCCGCTGGAACCAGTTGAGCGCCTTGGCCTCCACGGGCCACCGTCGGCGCATGAGCCTTTCGTTCTCCTCCATCTGGGCCAGAAACCGCCCGTTGACGGAATCCGGCGGGTACTCGCCCTTCTCGTCGCGCTCCCCCGCCTCCACGCCGGTCAGGATGCCGATGCCCTCGTCCACAGTGCTCACCGCCCAGATGTGGAACTTGCCCTCCCTCACGGCCTGCACCACGTCCTCGCGCAGCATGAGGTCGCGCACGTTGCGGCTGGGGATGATGACGCCCTGCTCGCCGGTAAGCCCGCGCGCCTTGCACACCTCAAAGAACCCTTCTATCTTCTCGTTGACCGCGCCGATGGGCTGAATCTCCCCGTACTGGTTTACCGACCCCGTTACAGCAATCCCCTGCCGAATGGGAATGCCCGTTACGGCGGATAGAATCACGTACAGTTCGGCTGCCGACGCGCTGTCGCCGTCCACTTCTGTGTAGGTCTGCTCAAAGCATAGGCTGGCGGCCAGGCTCAGGGGGCGATCCTTGGCAAACTTGCCCGCCAGGTAACGTTCCAGGATGAGCAATCCCTTGTCGTGGATATTGCCGCTGAGTTTGGACTCGCGGTCTATGTTCATAACGCCTTCGCGGCCCAGCATAGTCTGGCACGAGATGCGGGTCGGGCGCGCGAACGCATAGTCGCCCAGGTACGACACCGACAGCCCGTTGACCTGTCCCACCTTCAGCCCGTCGGTGGTGATCATCAGGATATCGGCCATGATGCTCTCACGGATGCGCTCCTCCACCTGGCTGGAGCGGTACCGCTTCTCGTCCAGGGCGCGCTGCACGTCTTCGGCCTGCACCAGGTCGTGGCCGCTGCGCTGCGCCCAGTATGCGGCCTCGGAGACGAGGTCCGCCACGAAGGCGAACCGCGTGCTGAGTTTCTGCTGGTCTTCCACGAGCCGCGCGCCGTACTCCACCACTTTCGCCACGGCGTCCCGCGTGAAGTGGGGCAGGCCCTCGTCGGCGCAGCGGGTGGCGATGAACCGCGCGTAGTTCATCACGTTCTCACCGGCCCAGTCCATCTCCTCGGCGAAGTCGGCCTTCACCTTGAACAGTTTGGCGAACTCGGGGTCAAGTTCAAACAGCAGGTAGTAGATGTGAGGCTCGCCGGTCAGCACAACCTTCACGTCCAGCGGGATCGGCTCCGGCTCCAGTGACGTCGTGCTGAGCAGCGCGAATTGCTGGGCAATCTCCTGGATGGCAATCTTGCGGTCCCGAAGGGCGCGCTTCAGGCAATCCCACGCCAAGGGGTCCTGGAGCAACTTGCGTGCCTCAACCACCAGATAGCCCCCGTTGGCCCGGTGGAGCGCCCCGGCCTTGATCATGCTGTAGTCGGTAACCAGCGTGCCGAACTCCGCACGGTACTCAATGCGCCCCACGAGGGTGCGGCACGTGGGGGTGCTCTCCACGATCACCGGAGCGCCCCTGGTCTGGCTGTTGTCCACCAGCACGTTGACCCGGTAGCGGTCGTAGGGCGACTGGGGCCGACTCTGGGGTGCGGCCGGGTCGGATTGCTCCTTGCCTGCCTCCGGCGGCTGGGCCAACGAGCGGAATAGCGCCAGGTTGTCCAGCACGTCGCGGTACACGCCATCTAGGAACACCTGCGCGTCGTGGATGCCTTCGTACTCCTGCTTCAGCGGCTCAAACAGGTGGCGGATGGCGAAGTCGCCGATTTCCCTGTCCAGGTTCTGCAGGCGCGTGCGGGCTTCGTCATCCAGGGCGCGCACCTTGCGGAAGCGTCGTTCCATCTCGGCCTGGACGGCGGGCTGCATCGCCTCTAGTTGGCGGCGGCGTTCCTCGGGCAGCGCTTGGTACTCCTCCTGGATCAGCACCTTGCCGCCCTCGTACACGCCCACCATCAACCCGCCGGGGGTGGACACCAGCGCAAACCCCTGCGAGTTGGCGTACTGGTTGATCTCCTCCAGCACCTGGCGCTTGCGGTCGTCTATCTCGCGGATGAGTTGCGCGCGGTGCTCCTCGTACTGCTCGCCGGAGAAGGCGCGGGCGATGCTCTCTTGAATGCGCTGCACCAGGTCTTCCATCTGCTTGCGGAAGACGATCGCCTTGCCGGGGGGCAGTTCAATGGCCTCAGGGCGGTCGGGGTTGGCGAAGTTGTTGACGTAGCACCAGTCGGGGGGCGTGGGCCTGGTGCCGGCCCGCTGCTCCAGAAACCGCTGCACAGTGGTCATCTTGCCGACGCCCACAGGCCCCATGGCGAAGATGTGGTAGCCGTAGGACGGGATGTCTATGCCGAACTCAATGGCGCGGGTGGCGCGCTCCTGCCCGATGATGGAATCCAGCCGCCCCAATTCGGCGGTGGACGCGAACCCGACGGCTTCCAGTTCGGCAGTGCAAGCCCGTCGGAGTTGATCAGGGGGGACCTCGTAGCGGCTCGCATCCATGACGCACCCTCTCCCAGGCTAGGATGCGCGCATTCTAGCATGTTTCGGTCCAAACGTCAACCGAAATGGCGGCACCATTCGCGCTTCAGATTTCGCCCGACATTGCGTCCGAGGCGAAGCAACATCGCACTTGCAGAGGGAACGGACGGGAAGACAGCGCCTTCCAGCGCGCCCGTTACGCTCGTGGTGGGGATACAAGCCCCTTTTCGCGGCTTCCGCGTCTTTCGTGCGCTTTCGCGATCCAATCCCTGCGCTACTCCGCGAACTCCGCCGTGCAGTCCTGTGTTACCTTGACCCAGTAGCCCTTGCCCGGCGTCATCTGGCTCAGGTTGGACACCCACGACGGCGCGCCCGGCACATACTTCTGCCATGGCTCGGGCGAGGCCGGGTCGTAGGCGTACACCGCCGTGTACTTGCCCGCGATGGACGACAACGCCGCGTCAATCGGCTTGGCCGTCGTCAGCGGGTACGCGATGAGGTTCCAGCCCTCGTAGAGCGCGATACGGGACACGGCCTGCTCCTCGCCGGTAACGACCCACGAGTCCGGCGCTGTAACCCGCACCCACAGCCCGTCGCCCGGGTTCAGCGTCGTCAGCGTGTTGGCACCGGGCGGCGCGCCCACGTTGTACGTCCGCCACGTGTCCGTCTGCGCGTCGTAGGTGTAGGCCAGGTCATACGACCCCGCCAACGAGGACAGCACGTCGGTAATGGCGTAACTGGACAGTTCCACCGGCACCGAGAGCAGGTTCCACCCAGGCTGCACCGTCGTCGTGATGGTGTGGGTCAGGCTTTGCAGGTAGGCCCGGTACTGCTGGCCCACCACGGTGATCTGCTTGGTGTCAATGTCAAACAGCGCCGTCTTCTGCCACTTGTGGATGTCGCTGGGGTGCCAGGACGTGAGCGCGAACCACGCCCACCGCTGCACCAGCCGGTTGTCGTCCGAGGGCATGCCCGTCGTGTCCGAGCGGGCCGTGCGCAGCCAGTCAAACGCCCGCACCATGAAGTTCAGCACGTAGTCCTGCGGGATGTTCTGCACGTACACCCCTTCCAGGACGCCCACCTCGGTGATCATCAGCGGCTTGTCGCGGTAGCCCTTGTTGGCCATCACCTGGCGGTAGGTGGTGATGGTGGGCACGAAGCAGTAGTCAAAATCAATGTCGCGGCCAAACCCGTACACGTGCAGGTTGAACACGTCCACCGGCATGTCCACGCCCCAGCGCGCCTTGTAGGCGTCCAACACGTCGGCGAGGGTGAAGGGGCGGCCTGCCTCCGGGATGGCGTTGATGAAGCCGATGGCGAACTTGTAGGTGGGGCCGTAAGGCTGCAACTGGCGGATGATGTCGTAGTACTTCTTGAACTTCTCGGCGTATTCCGTCGGCGTGATGGCGCGGCATGGGTTCAGTTGGACGCCGTTCTTGGTGCAGAACGTGTCGTACTCCAGTTCGTTGCTGATGATCCAGACAGTGCCGGGCGGGTAGTACTGGGGCTTCCAGTTGTACTGCTGCTGCAACGATTCCAGCGTCTCGTTCCCCATGAGGTCGCCGTATGCCGCCACCATGGGGAAGAACGTTAGCCCGCTCACGTTGTAGTTCGGATAGGGGCCCCAGATGTGGAACCAGGACGCGCCCAGCGTGGGCCAGTCGGGGTAATCCGTCAGTTTGCGGTTGGCCCCGAAGCCGAACCGCCAGCGGTCCTCCGCGAACGCGGGCTGGGCGATGAGCAGAACGGCGACGAGTGCAGACAGGATTGAGAAGATGACTTTGCGGTTCCGTTTCATAGGCGTCGCTCCCGATGGTGTGCGTAACAACACAGGGCAATCTCGGATGCCCTACGGTTGCATTGTAGCCCGCGCGCACGGAGGTGGCAATGGGAAAATAGGGCTACTACTGCGCCACAGGGATTCTGGATGGCATGTCATTGCGAGGGTGCGCAGGGCCCAAAGTAGGGGCGACTCGGCGAGTCGCCCCTACAAGTCTACCATTGTCATTCTGAGGTGCGCAGCGCCGAAGAATCTCGCCAAGCGAGATTGCTTCGCTTCGCTCGCGATGACAGGCAGAAGCGCCCGTCGTGCAACGCCCATCAGACCGCCCAAACCCATGCGCGGCGGTTGTTCAGGTTCCAGTACACGTCGCGAAGGATTCGGTAGTGGGTGTGCTCCTCATCGGCCAGGCGGCGGAACATCTCGTGGGCCACAGGGTCCGACGTGCGCTCGGCCAGCGTGTCGTAGCGCTTCTCGGCCTGCTGCTCCGCTTCAAGCGCCAGGGCCACGACCTCCATTGCCTGGGTCGGCTGCCGATCCACGGTGATCTCCCCAGGCGAAGGCGGCTTCGTCGCTATCTCCCTGCCTTCGTACTCAATGAAGGCGCCGCGCTTGCGCAGCGATTCTTCCAGCGCCACCAGTTTGGCGTAGTGGTGGCGTTCAAACTCGGCAAGTTCTTTGAGAAGGCTCTGACCCAGCGGATGTTTGACCTTCTGGGCCGCGTCATCGTAGAAGGCCGCGGCCTTCTGCTCGGCCTCCTGCGCCAGTCGGATCGCCTCCAGAACGTTGAACTCCTCGCTTACCATTTGACCACCCTCCTATGTGGGGTCTGTACCGTACACATCCATCATACGACAACTTGCGCAGCGGCGCTATGATTTTCGTCATAGGCGTCGGGGTGGCGGGTGGCGGGGGAAGGTCGCCCCCGGCCGGCGCAACGGGAGGCGTGAGAAACGCAACTGCGACGCACCCTCGGGGCGCGTCGCAGTGTTCAGGTGTGCGATCAGCGTGCGCGGCGCTGCGAAGTCTACAGGTATCCGCGGAGTTTGCGGCTGCGGCTGGCGTGGCGCAGGCGACGGAGCGCGTGCTTCTCAATCTGGCGGACACGTTCGCGGGTGAGGCCGAACTTGCGCCCTACCTCCTCCAGCGTGTAACTGTGCCCGTCGTACAGCCCGAAGCGGAGCCGAAGGATGCGGCTCTCGCGCGGCGTGAGGGTCTCCAGCGCCTCCTCCACGTCCTCATGCAAAAGTTCGTGCGATGCGCGGTCGTCGGGCGCAGGGCTGATCTCGTCCTCAATGAACTGGCCCAGTTCGCTCTCCTGCTCCTCGCCGACGGGCATCTCCAGCGACAGGGTGTCCTGCGACAGGCCCAGCATGGCCTGAATCTTGGACGGCGCGATGCCCATCTCCTCGGCCAGTTCCTCGGTGGACGGCTTGCGCCCCAGTTCCTGCTCCATGCGCTGCGACAGGCGGTACAGCCTGCGGAGCCGCTCGTTCATGTGCACGGGCAGGCGGATGTTGCGGCCATAGTCCGCGACGGCCCGCCCCACCGCCTGGCGAATCCACCACGTGGCGTAGGTGGAGAGTTTGTACCCGCGCCGATAGTCAAACTTGTCAATGGCGCGCATCAGGCCCAGGTTGCCCTCCTGAATCAGGTCCAGGAAGGGCACACCGTAGCCCTGGTACTGCTTCGCGATGCTGATGACCAGGCGGAAGTTGCCCTGGATGAGGCGGTCGCGGGCCTGCTTGCCGCGCTCCACTTCCTGCCGCAACTGGTCGGCCAGGTCGGGGTCGCTGACGCCCTGCTCCAACAGCCGCGCGGCCTGTTCGCCGCGTTCGCGCTGCTTGGCGAGGGCCACCTCATCCTCCGCCGTGAGCAGGGAGTAGCGCCCGATTTCGCGCAGGTAGAGCGTCATCGGGTCGTCGCTGTCCACGGCAGTGAGGTCAAAGTCCGACTGGTCCTCGGCGAGGAGGTCCTCCAACTGGGTCTCCTCCAGTTCGGCCAGTTGGGTCTCCAGCACCTCGTCCGCCGCGCCTTCCGCGTCCAGGATTTCAATCCCCTGCTGCTGAAGTTCAAACATGATGTCCTCTACTTCAGCCAGGGACTCTTCCACCTTTGGAAGCGTTGCAAGGATGTCGTCGTAGGTAACGTATCCTTGCCGTTTTCCTTTTTCCAACAGTTCCTCAAGGCTAGACAATGGATCACCTCGTGTATCCCGCGGGCCCAGGGGCCCGGATGTTGTCGGCACTGTGTCGGCGCCGCGGCCTGCGACAGCAAAAAGGCGCGCGCCCGCGCACCTTTGCCCTGCACCGCGTACCGACATAGGATGGCGGCCTCCTTTGGCCAGCAAATGCTTATTATACTACGAATTGCGTCAGAATGCAAATCGGGCGGGACGGGTCTTCTCGTTGCGGACTCCCGCGCCCCGTCATCGCACGCGGAGCGACGCAATCTCCCGCACGACCCTACCGACCCTTCCGCGCGCACTCGCTGCACGTGCGCGTCGTCGGCAGGAGTTCCAGGCGGTCCTCCTCTATCCGACCGCCGCAGACCGAGCACTGCTCGTATGTCCCGCGATCCAGGCGTGCCATGGCAGCCTGGAGTTCCTCCAATCGGGCCCGCAGGCGCTCCCTCCGCGCCAGGTTCATTTCCCACAGGTAGATCGCAGGGTCGCCCTCGCCCAGGCTATAGTCGCCCTTTTCGGCCAGGCGCTCTTCCACCTCGGCCAAGCCGCGCTGAACCTCATCTATTTCTTTCTGCAACCGTTGCCGGTATTTGGCTTCCCGTTCGCTCACGGCTACCTTCTCTTTTTCCGTCCGAGGGTGTGCCATCATCACCCCTCCTGAACCGGTGGCGCGCGATAGATCCATGGTGCTCCCCTGCAGATCTACTGCGTCAATCACTGGCCAACTCCTTCCGCTCCCGGTCTGCGCGGGTCTGGACTCCAGCAGCGTATGGCGGCGATGCAACGTCCGTGCCACGGTGTGGGAACCAGGACCCTTCGGCTTTGCCCTCACGTGCCCGGAGAGTGCCGTTTTTCAGGCGACGCCGGTGCCTCCACAGGTTCGCGTGGGCGAGCCTCTTGCGGAGAGAAACACCTGGGCGGGACTGTGCCCGCCCGTTGCCCCATGCTGGTGTATTATAGCACACTTTTGGTCGGTTTGTCAATATGGGAGCATTATATGCATAGTAATATAGATAAATATTCGTCTATTTTAGGTCATTTTGGGGGACGCACGGACGCCGGATGCGGCAACGCAAGTGTCCGGTGAAGGGAAACCAGAACGGACGGTTTTCTCCTGTGTGGCCTCCCGCGCGTCCTGGCTCCAATCTTTCCTGCCCGACCTCGCTATAGTCCCTGTAAATAAAAAATTGACAACATTCCGATTTTGTGATATGGTTCACCACGTCGTGGCGGAATTCACAGGCTGTGAACCGCCCCAACAACCAAGACCCCCTCTCGTGGAGGACTTGCAATGAAGCCACAAACCCGTATCCTTGCGGCGCTGTTCCTGGTCGCGCTGCTGAGCGCAACGCTCCTGACTGTGCTCGCCGTCGCCCAGGGCAAGCCCACGCCCCACCCTATCGCTGGCAGGGAGCAGTGTCTCACATGCCACCCCACCAGCAAACTGCCGGCAGACCACGCGAAGCGACCCGAGACCAGTTGCGTGTTCTGCCACCCGGAGGGCCAGGCAGGCTCGCCTACTCCAGGTGCGCCCGCTGGCGGCGCACCGGCCACGCCCCACCCTATCGCCGGGCGCGAGGCCTGCCTAATGTGCCATCCCACCAGCAAACTGCCGGCAGACCATGCCAACCGCGCCGAGAGCACGTGCACGGCCTGCCACCCCGAGGCCGCCGCACAGCCACCGACGCCGCCTCAAGCGCCCACCACGCCCCACCCTATCGCCGGGCGTGAGGCCTGCCTGATATGCCATCCCACCGGCAAACTGCCGGCAGACCACGCCAACCGTGCCGAGAGCACGTGCACAGCCTGCCACCCCGAGGCCGTCGCACAACCGCCGGTCCCGGAACCTACACCCACGGGCCCCATGGCCGACCAGGGGTGCCTCGCGTGCCATTCCAAACCCGGACTCACGTACACCTTCCCTGGGTGCGGAACGACGGTGTCCCTTACGGTGGACCAGGCCACATTGGGCCAGTCGGTCCACGGTAAGGCCGGCATCACCTGCACCGGCTGCCACACCAACATCACCGGCTACCCGCATCCGAAACTGGAAGCCCAGGACTGCCGGGCCTTCACCGTCAGCAGGGCCGAGGCATGCGCTACGTGCCACGCCGAAATCACCGAGGCGCAACATGACAGCATTCACTACCGCCTGCTGAAAGAGGGCAACCGCGACGTCCCCACCTGCGTGGAGTGCCATGGCGGGCACGACATCACGCCGCCAGGCGAGCCTCGCCACAAACTCTCCCAGACCTGCGGCCAGGACGGATGCCACACCACCATCCTGGACACCTATGAGAAGAGCGTGCACGGGAGCGTCATCGCCAAAGAGGAAGACAACCCCTACGTGCCGGTCTGCGAGGATTGCCACGGCGCGCACCAGATGCCCGACCCGCGCACTGGCGAATTCCGCGCGGCCAGCCCCGAACTCTGCGCCACGTGCCACACGGACCCCAATGTGGTCAGCCGCTTCGGGCTTTCCACCGACGTGTATCAGGACTACCGCGACGGCATCCACTCCAAGTTGGCCGAGAAGGACCCAACCATCAAGACGCCTGTCTGTACCGACTGCCACGGCGTCCACGACGTGAAGGGCTTGCGCAAGAGCGTGCAGGCTGCGTCCGAGACCTGCGCCCACTGCCACACGGCCATCTACGGGGAATACAAGCAGGGCGTCCACGGCGAGGCACTGCTCACCGGCAATCCAGACGTGCCCGGGTGCACCTACTGCCACGGCGCGCACAAGATGCCTGACCCCACCACGCCGCAGTTCCGCATTGGCGAGCCGGACCTGTGCGCCTCGTGCCACTCGGACGCCGCGCTCATGGCGAAGTACAACCTGTCGCCCGACGTGTACGTAACGTACACGCAGGAATTCCACGGGATGACGGTGCAGTTGTACAAGACCAAGTGGCCCACGGCCAGCATCTACTGCTACGAGGCCGTCTGCACCGACTGCCACGGCATCCACGAGATTCGGTCGCACACGGACCCGAAGTCCAGCGTGCACCCGGATAACCTGATCCACGCCTGCCGCCAGTGCCACCCGGACGCGCCCGACAAGTTCGCGTCGGCATGGGCGGGGCACTACAAGATCACCCGCGAGCGCGCGCCGCTGACCTACTACGTCAACCTGTTCTATACCATCCTGATCCCGCTGGTCATCGGCGCGATGGCGTTCTTCGTCCTCACCGACATCGGCCGCAGGATCGTGAACCACTTCAAGCGAGGGAAGGCCTCATGAGCACGCACGAGATGAGCACCGAGAAGCAGCGAGTTTTCATCCGCTTTGACCTAAGCGCCCGCATTGAGCACATTCTGCTCATCATCTCCTTCGGCATGCTGTGCCTGACGGGGCTGCCGCAGAAGTTCCACAACTACGATTGGGCGCAGGACCTGATGAATGCTATGGGCGGGATTGAGACCGTCCAGACCATGCACCATTTCTTCGCCTACATGATGGGCATTGAGACGGTCTATCATGTCTTCGCCCTGTTCCGCAGCATCTTCATCAAGAAGTCGCCCAACCGCTTCTCCATGATTCCGGGCCTGAAGGACATCACCGACGCCCTGCGTCATCTGGGCTACAACCTGGGCCTGGTCAAGGAACTGCCGAAGTACGACCGGTTCAACTGGAAGGAGAAGGTGGAGTACTGGGCGCTCATCTGGGGCACCATCGTGATGTTCCTGACCGGCGCGTTCCTCATGTGGCCGGAGATCATCACCCGCTGGCTGCCGGGCTACTTCATCCCCGCGGCCAAGGCGGCCCACGGCGGCGAGGCTCTGCTGGCCTTCCTCGCCATCCTCATCTGGCACATGTACAACGCCCACCTAGCCCAGGGCAAGATGCCGCTGGACACGACCATCTTCACGGGCAAGGTAACCGAGGAGCGCATGCGCCACGAGTACCCACTGGAGTACGAGCGCATCCTGGCCCGCGAGCGCAAAGAGAGCGAGCGCAAATTCGGCTAGACCCCGCACGTCGCGCGGAAATCAAAAACGGGGACGATTCGCCATCGTCCCCGTTTTCGTTTGGGGTGAGCGGCGGGATTCGAACCCGCGGTCTTCTGATCCACAGTCAGATGCCTTGACCGCTCGGCTACGCTCACCGCGCACGGGCATTGTAGCATAAAGCCCCTGCCCGCGCAAATTTTTGTACTCGTTCAGTACCTTAGTGACACATTCTCCTTTCCCAGGATTCCATTGTGCACGAGGTACTGGAGTGGCGTCAAGTATCCCAACGCCTGGTGCGGCCTAACCG
>JARYMK010000289.1 GCA_029907165.1 Anaerolineae bacterium | reverse complement strand
CGCATCGAGGACCTGCTGGGCCGGGAGCCGGTGCGGCTGGACCTGGCGGGGGTGGCGGGATACCTGGCGGGCAAGGTGGTGCTGGTGACGGGCGCCGGGGGCTCCATTGGCTCGGAGCTGTGCCGGCAGATTGCCCGCTTCCGGCCGAAGGAACTGGTCCTCCTGGGCCGGGGCGAGAACAGCATCTACACCGTGCATCGCGAGCTGGCCGAGCGTTACCCGGATGTTCCCTTGCGGCCGGTGATCGCCAACATATGCGACCGGGCGGCGGTGGAGGGCCTCATGGAAACTTTGCGGCCGGAGGTGGTCTTCCACGCCGCCGCGCACAAGCACGTGCCGCTGATGGAAGACAACCCGGGGGAGGCGCTGAAGAACAACGTGCTGGGCACCTGGATCGCGGCCCGGGCGGCGCGCCGGGCATCATCCCTTACATGGACAGCGCAGGCCGCACCTGGCTGTCGAAAATCTGGTCACCGCTGGTAAGCTGGAACGCCGATGTCAGCGCGCTGGAACCGCAGTTGGCGACGGAATGGAG
>JARYMK010000288.1 GCA_029907165.1 Anaerolineae bacterium | reverse complement strand
CTTGCGGGAGTCGCGAGGTTGTAGGCACGGGCAAGCCGGGTGATCGAATCGAGCAGGATCACCACGTCAAAGCCGCTTTCCACCAGGCGCTTCGCGCGCTCCATGACGAGCTCGGCCACGGCGATGTGGTTCTCGCTCGGCATGTCGAAGGTCGACGAGATGACCTCGCCTTTGATCGACCGCTCCATGTCGGTCACCTCTTCAGGCCGCTCGTCCACGAGCAGGCACATGAGGTGGACCTCCGGGTTGTTCGCGGCGATCGCCGCAGCGATGTCTTTGAGCACCGTGGTCTTGCCGGCCTTGGGCGGCGAGACGATGAGTCCTCGCTGACCCTTGCCGATGGGCGCGACGAGGTCGATGATCCGCGCGGTGATCGCGTCGGGGCGCCACTCCATCTTCAGCTTCTCGTCCGGGTAGATAGGCACGAGGTCGCGGAAGTCCTTGCGATGCCTGGCCTGCTCCGGGTCGAGCCCGTTGACGGAGATGACCTTCATGAGCGCGGGGTACTTCTCGGACTCCTTGGGCGGCCGCACCTGTC
>JARYMK010000287.1 GCA_029907165.1 Anaerolineae bacterium | reverse complement strand
GTCAGTAAGCCGGAGTAAGCCGGAATTAATTCCGGCTTACTACTGATAACCGCACTCCAATACTGCCTCGAACATAGCTACCACGTTTTCCGGCGGCACGCCGTACTGCACGTTATGGATCTGATTGAACACGTAGCCTCCACCCGGTGCGAAGATCTCCAGCCGCTCCCTCACCTGGCGACGCACTTCCTCTGGCGTCCCGTGAGGAAGGGTGCTCTGCGTCTCGCAGCCGCCACCCCAGAACACGATGTCCCGCCCGAACTCGCGTTTCAGCCGGGCCGGGTCCATGTCACGGGCCGAGGTCTGCACCGGGTTGAGGACTTGTACCCCCGCATCAATCAGGTCGGGGATCAGGTCGTAAATGCTGCCACAGCTATGCAGGAAGACGTAAACGTGGGGATAGTGCTGGTGTACCCAGCTGTAGATGCGCTTGTGATACGGCCTGATCCAGCGGCGATACATGGCTACCGAGAGTTGAGGACCCCGCTGCGTGCCTAAGTCGTCCCCCATCTGGATGATCTGGATGTACTCGCCCACCG
>JARYMK010000286.1 GCA_029907165.1 Anaerolineae bacterium | reverse complement strand
GAGCTCGATGACGATGCGCATGCCCTTGCGGTCCGACTCGTCGCGCAGGTCGGAGACCTCAGGGAGCTTCTTCTCGCGCACCAGCTCGGCAATCTTGGTGACGAGCTTCGACTTGTTCACCGTGTAGGGGATCTCGTTGATGATGATGCGCGTCTTGCCGGTGCTCGTCTGCTCGGCATGTGCCCTGCCGCGCACCTTGATCGAGCCGCGGCCCGTCTCGTACGCCGCCCGGATGCCGTCGCGGCCCATGATGACGCCGCCCGTGGGGAAGTCCGGGCCCGGGAGGTGCTTCATCAGCTCGTCGGTCGTGATGTCCGGGTTGTCGATGAGCGCGCAGGTGGCGTCGATGACCTCGCCGAGGTTGTGTGGCGGGATGTTCGTCGCCATGCCGACAGCGATGCCGGCCGACCCGTTGACGAGCAGGTGCGGGAAACGCGACGGCAAGACGAGCGGCTCGGTGAGCGACTCGTCGTAGTTGGGGCCGAAGTCGACCGTCTCTTTCTCAAGGTCGCGCAGCAGCTCCATCGCCGGGCGCGCGAGCC
>JARYMK010000285.1 GCA_029907165.1 Anaerolineae bacterium | reverse complement strand
ATCCTGTACTGGCCGCCGGCCTGCCTGGCCGCTTCTGCTTCTATTGGCCACTGCGCCGGCGGACTTGACGAAAGCCCATGATTGCATTATACTTTATTTCGAGTATGCCGAAGTGGCGGAACGGGCAGACGCGACGGTCTCAAAAACCGTTGAGGATCACACCTCGTGTGGGTTCGACTCCCACCTTCGGCACTCCGCCGTTGTCAACGGATGGTACGACTGACAACATTATACCAGCAATGGAGAATTCAGGCCAGGGGCGTGACGGTGGATTTCCGCAGGCAGTGGCACGTGAGGTGACAGACAGCCGCGCGACAGCCCCTGGTATTTTATCATCGAGGAGTGGATTCCCGCATGATAGAATTCAGTCGTAAGCTCATCCTGTTACTGCTGGGCGCCGGCATTGCCCTCGGCATTGTCATCGGCCTGGTGATCGGATGGGTCGTCTGGCCGGTCGAATATATCAACACAGACCTCTCGGACTTGAAATCCCAGTACAAAGAAGATTACGTGCTCATGGTGAGCGCGGCATTCGCCCAGAACGGCAACC
>JARYMK010000284.1 GCA_029907165.1 Anaerolineae bacterium | reverse complement strand
GCGCCAGGTGCGTGCCGGTGAGCAGCGCCACCAGGACCGAGAACGCCGCATCGGCCGCAGCCTGCTCATCGAGCGCGGGGCTGTCCGACATTCCCGCGTTCCCCCAGGCCGGCAGGCCGTAGAAGCGCGCCATGTCGGCCGACATGGCTCTGCCCAGCTCGTACTCCGGCGCGCCATACACGCTGATGGTCGTGCGCATGTCCATGTGGTGCACCTGCACGCCGTAGACGAACGGCGCGCCCGGCCGGGCGAGCTGCTGCAGGACCAACCCCGACAGCACCTCCGCATTGCCGAGCACCATCCCTCCGGCCAGCGACATCGGCGCGGAGCCGCCCATCATCGGCGCGGGCGAGTAAAGCAGCGGCAGGCCCGCCTGGGCCATATAGAGCAGCTTCGCCACCGCCGTCTCGGAGTGGCGCAGCGGCGTGGAAGGCTCGGCATAGAGCAGCAGGGTTGGGTTGAGCTGCAGGCTGGGCAGGCCGCCCGCGGCCGCAGCCGCCATGGCGACAATGGCCTCGCAGTCCGCGCGATCGTCGCAGACGAACACGAC
>JARYMK010000283.1:339-593 GCA_029907165.1 Anaerolineae bacterium | reverse complement strand
CGAGCGCGAAAACCGACCCTCCCGCAGGTGGTAGTCGCCAACGGCGCCCAGGCATCGGCAGTCCCGTTCTGAGGGCGGGCATTTCGCCGCTATGCCGAAGCCGGATCGGTCAAAAAGAACCCGCGACCCAACGCATACGTTGGGTCGCGGGTTTTCTTTCACCAGGCCAAAAGGCCTGTTTGCAGTTTAAGTCAAACCTAGCTGCTAACAGATTCTCACCCTCAAGCACAGGCGGGGAGGCAGGGATTCGAACC
>JARYMK010000283.1:0-329 GCA_029907165.1 Anaerolineae bacterium | reverse complement strand
CTACAACCACTTAGCAGGCGGCCCCGATCGACCACTCCGGCACCTCCCCGAACGAACCGATACGCTTTTAAGGCGGAGGGAGAGGGATTTGAACCCCCGGATCTTTCGATCAACGGTTTTCAAGACCGCCGCAATAAGCCGCTCTGCCATCCCTCCGAATTGCACGGCCTGCGCTCTCCATCCAACGCCTAGTAGTTGCCACCCTCCAAACTACTATCCGTAGCAAGCACCGTTGTGCGCCACCTCTCCTGCGCCTTAAAAAGAACAATGTCAAAATGGTGTCAAATCGTTTGTTTTATAGCACATTTTGACGGGTTTGTCAACACCCC
>JARYMK010000282.1 GCA_029907165.1 Anaerolineae bacterium | reverse complement strand
CCCGCACCGTATCTTTGACCGGCACATACCGCCCTTCGCGCCCCGTGAACTGCTCTGCCACGAACATAGGCTGGCTGAGGAAGAACTGGATGCGCCGCGCACGAGCGACAATCAGCTTGTCTTCTTCCGACAGTTCGTCGATGCCCAGGATGGCGATGATGTCCTGCAGGTCCTTGTACCGCTGGAGCACCTGCTGGACTTCGCGCGTGGTGCGGTAATGCTCCTCGCCCACCACCAGCGGATCGAGCACGCGGCTGGTGCTCGCCAGCGGATCCACCGCCGGATAAATCGCCTGGGCGGCAATCGAACGTTCGAGGGCCAGCGTACCATCGAGATGGCTGAACACTGCCACCGGGGCCGGGTCCGAGTAGTCGTCCGCCGGCACATACACGGCCTGGAGCGAAGTGATCGATCCGGACTTCGTGCTGGTGATGCGTTCCTGCAGGTCGCCCATTTCCTGGGCCAGAGTCGGCTGGTACCCCACCGCCGACGGCATGCGTCCCAACAGCGCGGACACTTCCGAGCCGCTCAGCGAGAAACGGAAAATATTGTCGATGAACAGCAGCACGTCGCGGCCCTCATCCCGGAAGTATTC
>JARYMK010000281.1 GCA_029907165.1 Anaerolineae bacterium | reverse complement strand
GGCTTCTGCCGCGTCGGCGCTGGAGCATGTGTTGCGGGGCAACGCCCTCCTGGCTCAAGACAAGTTTGCGGAGGCGGAGGCCGCCTACCGCAAGGCCATCGAGGTCGACCCGCGACTCGCCCTGGCCCACCTCGGCCTGGGCCTCGCCCTCGCGAAACAGGGCAAGTTGGCGGAGGCGGAGGCCGCCTACCGCAAGGCCATCGAGCTCGACCCGCGCTACGCCGCGGCCCACAACAACCTGGGCATCGCCCTTAGGAAACAGGGCAAGCTGGCGGAGGCGGAGGCCGCCTACCGCCAGGCCATCGAGCTCGACCCGCGACTCGCCCGGGCCCACATCAACCTGGGCAACGCCCTCGACGACCAGGGCAAGTTTGCGGAGGCGGAGGCCGCCTACCGCCATGCCATCGAGCTCGACCCGCGCGACGCCCTGGCCCACATCAACCTGGGCAACGCCCTCGCGAGACAGCGCAAGTTTGCGGAGGCGGAGGCCGCCTACCGCAAGGCCATCGAGCTCGACCCGCGCGACGCCCTGCCCCACAACAACCTGGGCGTCGCCCTCGCGGACCAGGGCAAGCTGGGGGAGGCGGAGGCCGCCTACCG
>JARYMK010000280.1 GCA_029907165.1 Anaerolineae bacterium | reverse complement strand
CGACACGCTGGACAAAGCCACGGCCATCACCTGGGACGTGGAGACAACCTCCACCGACCAGATGCGGGCCAAACTTGTCGGCATCGCGCTGGCCGTCAGCGGCGAGGAGGGCTATTACGTCCCGGTGGGGCACGTGGCCGGCAACGCGCCCGCGCCCCCCGACGAGGACGCCCAGCCCGATCTGGTCGAAGGATACAGCCCGCGCCAGCTGCCGTTGGAGACAGTGATCAAGGCGTTGCGCCCGGCGCTAACCAATCCGAAAATCCCCAAGTATGCGCACAACGCCAGCTACGATCTGGTGGTCATGCGGCGCTACGGGATCGACGTGACGCCGGTCGCGTTCGATACGATGGTCGCGGAATGGCTCAGCGACCCGTCCAGCCGCAACCTGGGCCTCAAGAACCTGGTCTGGGTGCGCACCGGCATACAGATGACGTCCATCGACGAGTTGATCGGCTCTGGCAAGAACCAGATCACGATGGATCGCGTGCCGGTCGAGAAGGCCGCGCCCTACGCCGCCGCCGACGCCGCCATGACGCACCGGCTGACGGACCTGCTGCGCCCCGAACTGGAAGAGAAGCGGGTCTGGAAGCTGTTCACCGAGATCGAAATGC
>JARYMK010000027.1 GCA_029907165.1 Anaerolineae bacterium | reverse complement strand
CGCAAGGCACAAGACCAGCAGAGCGTGAGTCCACTTCCTCATCTCCCCTCACCTCCGCGCGCTTCGGACAGAATCCAGTCCACTACAACCCGCATGTGCTCGTAGTGGGAGCCGTTCCAGTAGATGCGGCCGCACGGATCGCAGACCGCAAAATCCTGGTAGTACAGGCGCGTCTTGGGGAGCAGGCGGTCGGCGACCTCTTCCTTCGGCACCGGCCTCAAATCCCGATTGCAGACGGTGCAGCGGGTGAAGGGCCGCGCCTGCTCTGCCAGGTCAAAGCGCCGCACGACCTCAAGCGCCTGCTCGCGGACGCGCGTGGCCCGCACCCAATAGCCGTGCGTAACTGCATTGCGCATCAGCAGCCCCTTATCGCGCGTCAAGATGATGCGGCTCTCTGCGCTTGATATGCGCACGATCTCGGCATCATCGTAGTCGTTTCGGTACAAGGCGTCAAAGCCGAGCATGCGCAAGTATCCGGCCAGCCTGCCCAGGTGCGTGTCCAGCACGAAGCGCGGATTCCGTAGGGGGCGCGGGCGAAGCCGGACGACAGGCGAGATGTCCACCGATTCAAACACGGGGTACACGCTGATGTGATCCCCATCGGCTACGGGGTGGGCGAAGTCCACGGAGACGCCGTTCACGAGGATGAGGTCCACTTCCGTGTGGGGGACACCGGCCGATTCAACCACGTCTTTGGCCGACGCGCGGTCGGCTGCCGGATGCTCAAACTCAACCTGCCTGCGCTCCGGCGGCAGGAAGTCGTTCAGTTCCGCATAGAAGCGGAGGTATACTCGCACGATCTGCCCACCTCACGTGCGCCGCGCCGGGTTGTACGTTCCGCCACGCAGGGGCCCGGCCTGCTGTCCAAGAAACAAGCCCGCCGGGCCCCCAGAAATCTCACCATCTCGCGCGTGTTAGGCCAGGTAGCCCTCGTAGATGAAGCGGCGTGTGCGCTCGGCCACCTGGGCCGGGTCCACCGTTACCCGCGCGACGCCGCTCTCCATGGCTGCACGCGCCACAGCCGCAGCGACCGCCGGCGGTACCGCGAAGTCCATGCCGCCGGGGATGAACCGCTCCGGCTCCAGGCGGTCTTCGGGGATCAGTGTGGCGATGGCATGGGCCGCGGCCACCTTCATTGCCTCGTTGATCTCGCGGGCACGCGTGTCCAGGGCGCCGCGGAAGATGCCCGGGAACGCCAGCGAGTTGTTGACCTGGTTGGGGAAGTCGCTGCGGCCGGTTGCGATGATCGCGCCTTGTCGCCGCGCGTCGCGGATGGCGGCTTCTACCTCTTCGCGGGGCGCGCCGGGCCTGGGCGCAAACTCGGTGTCGGGGTTCGCCAGCGCGAACAGGATGGGCTTCTCCGCCATGGCCGCGATAACCTCGGGGGTGAGCACGCCGGCCGCCGACACACCGATGAACACGTCGGCCCCCTTCAGGGCGTCGGCCACCGAGCCGCGAATCTTCTCGCGGTTGGTTATCCTCGCCATCTCTTCCTTGATCCAGTTCATCCCCTGCTTACGGCCCTGGTAGATGGTGCCCTTCGTGTCGCACAGGATGATGTCCTTCACGCCGCCTGCCATGAGCATCTTGGCAACAGCAATGCCCGCAGCACCCGCGCCGTTGATGACCACGCGCACCGAATCCAGCGCCTTGCCCGCCAGTTTGCAGGCGTTGATGAGGCCCGCCATGACCACCACCGCCGTGCCGTGCTGATCGTCGTGGAACACGGGGATGTCCAGCAGGGCCTTGAGTTTCTCCTCAATCTCAAAGCAGCGGGGCGCGGCGATGTCCTCCAGGTTGATGCCCCCGAAGGTGGGCGCGATGCGCCGCACGATTTCCACGATCTCGTCGGTGTCCTGTGTGGAGACGCAGATGGGGAAGGCTTCCACGCCCGCGAACGTGTGGAACAGGATGGATTTTCCCTCCATTACGGGCAGGCCCTCGCGCGGCCCGATGTTGCCCAGCCCCAGCACGGCCGACCCGTCGGTAACGACGGCCACCAGGTTCCCCTTCGCCGTGAGTTCGTAGGCGCGGGCGGGGTCTTCGTTGATGACCTTGGCCGGCTCGGCGTCGTTGGGTGAAAGGTACAGGCTCAGCGTGTACCGGTCGCGGATGGGCAACTTGGCATGGATTTCCAGTGCGCCGTGGTAGCGCCGCCGCAGGTCAATGGCCTTCTCGCCCAGAGATGCGTTTGGCCCCACGCGCGGCTCGTCCACCGTGGCCGCCTGCCCCTCGTAGATGTACCGGCGGGTGCGCTCCTCAATCTCGTCGGGATTGGCCTTGACGCGGGCCATGCCGGTCTCTATGGCGAGTTTCGCCACTTCCTTCGCCAGGCGCGGCGCTACGGTGAAGTCCAGCACGTCGGGCACGATGCGGTAGCGGTCGGGGTTCGGGACCATGTCGGCCAGGCAGCGGGCCGCACCGACGAGCATGTGGTTGTTGACGCCCTCCGCCCGCACGTCCAGCAAGCCGCGGAAGAAGCCCGGGAACACCAGCGCGATGTTGATGCCGTTCGGGTAGTCGTCCCGCGCCGTGGCCACGACGGCGGCCCCTGCTTTCTCGGCAACCGGCGGCAGAATCTCCGGGTCGGGCACGGAGAACGCGAAGATGATGGGATCGGGCGCCATGCTCCGTACCATCTCTTCTGTCAGCGTCCCGCCGCCGGAGAAGCCGATGAAAACGTCCGCGCCCTGGAGCATATCGGCCAACGAGCCATCGCGGCGCTCCGGATTGGTGCGCTTGGCCAGGTAGCGCTTCAGCCAGTTCATCTCCTTGAGGCGGAAGGGGGTGAGCGCGCCATGCCTGTCGCAGACGACTTTCTGGGTTACGCCGACTTCGTCCAGCAAATCCACCACCCCCATGGCGGCAGCGCCCGCGCCGTGAATCACGACCTTCAGGTCTTGCAGTTTCTTGCCCACCACCTTGGCCGCGTTCATCAGCGCTGCAAGGGTCCCGATGGCGACGATTTCCTGGTGGTTGTTCACGACGGGGATGGTGAGCGCCTTCTCCAGCAAAGACGTTACCAGGATGCTGCGCGGGGCGGCGATGTCCTCCAGGCACACCGCGCCGAACGTGCCACTCAACGCGCCGATGGTTTCCACCATCTCGGCGGTGTGCTCGGCGTTCAGCACGATGGGCAGGGCGTCCACGCCGGCGAACGTCTTGAAGATGATGGCCTTGCCCTCCAGGGGCGGCAGGGCGGCCTCCGGGCATGCGTTCGGCAGGCCGAACAGGCCCGATGCGTTGCTGACCAATGCCACGGTGTTCCCGCGCAGCGTGTAGGTGAACGACAGCAGCGGGTCTTTGGCGATGGCCCGGCACACCTCGGCCACGCCGGGGGTATACAGCAGGCTGAGCATGGCCGAATCCTTGACCGGCACCTTGCTCTGCACGCCGATCAGCCCTCGGTAGCGGCGTAGATAGCCCAACAACTCTTCTCTGGAAATGTGGTCAACCGATGCGTTCATTTCTGTCCCTCCTGGTCTGTGATGCAGGCTGCGATGTTGGCGGCACGCCGGTGGACCGCGAGCATTCGTGGTTCCTGCAGTTTGTGAATAGTATAACGATCTAGCGATTGGACGCAAAAACGGGCGGCGAGGACAACGATGCCAGTGGGCAGAGTCGGGCAGCGGGTGCGTCTAGTCCTCTTGCTCGCTATCCGTCTCCTCTCCGTACAGTTCCGGGTACAGTTTTCTGGCGCAGTCCGGGCAGATGCCATGGCTGAAATCCACGTCCGAATGCTCGCTGATGTACGACTCCACGCTGTGCCAGTACCCCTGGTCATCGCGAATCCGTTTGCAGTTGGCGCAGATGGGGAGCAACCCTCGGAGCGTCTTGACCTGGGCCAGCGCCTCTTGCAGCCCCTGTATCAACTCCTCGCGCTCTTGCTCCAGCCGCTTGTAGCCGGTAACGTCATGGAGCACCAGAAGACGGCCGGTGAGCCGCCCTCTCCGGTCCCGCAGGGGCGATATGCGCGTCGCAAATACGCGAGGTGCCTCCCCGCCTGTCAGGGACAATTCCAAACGCTGCTCCTCATCCGACTGCAACAGGCCGTTGACCGCATCCGATGCGCCCAGCACTTCCTGCGCTGGTTTGCCCACAACGTCTCTGCACGCCCGCCCGAAGGCCCGCTCCGCCGCTAGATTGAGGTCCGCAACGCATCCCTGGGAATCCAGCACGAGGACGCTCTCTGCCATGCTGTCTAGAAGCCGCTCGTGCGCCACAGGGACCAGTTTGAAGGCCGCGCCTTGGAGCGCACCCCAGCCGAGCACGACGCTCATCAGGCCGAATGAAATCGGCGTCCATTCCATGCCGCGGATCGGGTTGAGGCCGGTCAGGTACAGCAGATTGCCGAGGATGGGGAATACGGCCGCGAGAGCGAAAATTGCGATTTGCCGACGAAAATAGGCGCGTAGGCGTATCAGCCTGGCGGACAAGACGACGAGCGCCGCGACCACGAGGCCGTAGATGTACGTAACCGCAACCCAGAACCAGGGGCCATGCCCGTACACGCCGATGTTGGTCTGCGGGTCAACGGACAGAGAAGGCCAGTTGAGGGGGCGCAAGTCCTCCGTGAAGACCACAATCCACGTCAACACCGGCACGATGAATAAAGGCACGATCCGTCGCCAGCCCCAGTGATTATGCGGCTGCGCGTACTCCACGGCAAACAGCAGGAGAAACACAGGCACCGTAAGGGTGCCGAGGTAGCACACCGCGGACCAGAAGAACTTCAGCGGCACGGTAGCCGCAGCCATTTCCAGGCCCGCCGCGGCAATCCAGGCCGCCCCCGCGATTTCCATCCAGACGAGGTACACCAGACCCGGCACGTTGCGGCGGCTCCAAATGAAGGGAATCGCTGCCAGGGTTACGATCAGCGCAGGAATGTGCAGAAGCGCGTAGATGGTTGCACGGTATTCCAACTCGCTCCCACTCCTTACATACGGGCGATGTCCACCTTCTGATCCCCATCCCATGACACACGCGCGGGCTTCCGGGGCACCAGCCGCCGATAACGGTGCACGGGGTAGCCAACGACGAGCGCCGTAGCCAGGCGGTGGCCTTTCGGGATGCCCGCCAAGCGCCGCGCCCCAGGGTCGTATCGGCTTGCCGTCGTCAGGAACCCCACCATGCACGTGCCGAGGCCCATCGCATGGGCCGCCAGCACGATGTGATAGGTCGCGTAGGCGCTGTTCTCAATGCCGAACGCGTTCTTGTTGTGCGCGTAGGTGAGGATGAGCGCGGGCGCATCGTAGAAGATCGGGTCGCCGCCCGCCCGGATGATCTCCTCAAAGCCATCCAGGGATGCCAGGTATCCTTCCAGTCGCTTCCGCCCCCAGGACTTGCTGGCCCACGCCAGGACTCCCGGAATCGCCGCCAGCCGCCGAAGGACTGGCAGCCAGCGGGTGATTCGCTGCGACAGTGCCCTCATCTTCTGCCGGTCGGTGATGACGATGAACCGCACGTCCTGGGCGTTGCTGGCGGTCGGCGCGTACCGTGCGATGTCCAGCAGTTTCTCCAGCACTTCGCGAGGTACATCCTTTTGGCGGAACTCGCGCACCGAGCGGCGGCTGCGCAGGAACCCGGCGAGGGTGTCCACGTCCGGCACCGCGCCTGCCGGCATCGGCGGGAACTCCTGCCCGTCAAAGCCGCGATGCTGGACCGCATCCACCGGGCACACCGCGACGCAATGGCCGCACAGGATGCAACCGCCTGGGCGCGAAGCCTGCACGCCGTCGGCCTTCGTGAAGACGCGCGCGGGGCAGACGTCTACACAGGCCCCGCACTCAATGCAATGGGATGCGATTTCTATGCTGTACATTCTCCCTCCAACGTGTCTGCATACTACTCTTCAGGGGGCAATCATGTCAAACGAAACATGAGGTTGGTGCGGGCGCGCGGTTCACACCGTCTTGCGAAGACTTTCACGTAATTTTCACCCCGCGCCCGCGCGCCTTATGGCACAATCTGGAGTAGAGATTCCCGCGCTCCAGGAGCAGATTACCCCTGAAATGGAAAGTGTCTATGACTGTTGAGGATTTCGTACACAGCCAGATTCACCCGGAGCCGATCCTCGTGGTGGAGGACGAGGATGCGGTGCGGAGCCTGGTGCTCCGCAAACTCGCGCGTGCCGGCTACACCGCCGTCGGGGCGGCGAACGGCGTAGACGCCCTGGCCCTGCTACGGGAGCAGTCCTTCGGAATCGTGATGTCGGACATCAACATGCCCAAACTCAACGGGCTAGAACTCTTGCAGATCATCCGCGAGGCGTACCCGGACGTGGTCGTCATCATGGTTACAGCCTACGGGGACCTGGACCACGCCATCGCGGCCATGCGACTGGGGGCGTCCGACTACGTGGTGAAGCCGTTTGACTTGGAACAGCTGATGGCAGCAGTGCGGCAGGCCCTGCGCCTGCGCCAGAAAAATCTGGCCCGGCGGTACATTGAGTTTCAGTCCAAGGTGCATCCGCGCGATGAGGCGAATCACCAGTTGCTGCTCAGCACGGTGATGGCCCTGGCCAACAGCCTGGAGGCGAAGGACCCCTACACCGTCGGGCACTCGCAGCGCGTGGCGGATCTGGCCGAGCGTGTGGCCCGGGCGCCGGGGTTGCCCGAGAGGGACATCCTGCACATCCGTATGGCGGGCCTTCTGCACGACATCGGGAAGATCGGAATCAGCGAGGCCGTGATCAACAAGCCCGGCCCTCTCACGCCGACGGAATACGCGCACATCCAGGCTCATCCGCTCATCAGCGAGCGCATCCTGGTACCCGTGGCCGAACTCAACGGCGCGCTGCGGATGATCCGGAACCACCACGAGCGGTGGGACGGCAGCGGCTACCCGGACGGGCTCAAGGAACTGGAAATTCCCCTGGGCGCGCGCATCCTGGCCCTTGCCGACGCCTACGACGCCATGACCTCGCAGCGCCCGTACCGGCCGGCCCTCCCTCGCGAAGTGGCTCTCCGCGAAATAGAGCGGGGCGCCGGCAGGCATTTTGATCCAAGCCTGAGCCGCGTGTTCTTGGAGATTCTGGCAGAAGAGGAATGAAGACAGGCTGTCGCTCGCATCGTCAACTTGCATAGGTGCATATGATGAACACACTTGACAGGATAGCAGACATCAGCACACAGCAGGGGGAGACGCTCCGCGTGGAGATTCACACGGGAGAATATATCGCCCTCGGGACGGCCGTTACCCGCCATCAGAGGCTGATGGACGTGCTGGAGAATCTGACGTCATCTTACTTGCGGCTGGAAAACGCCCGACTCCAGTTTCTTGACCGCGGCAACGCGCCCCAGACCGTGGATTCGCTTCTCGTGAGCCGCGACCACATTCGCATCGCCATCCCATACGAGGAGGAGAACGCGCCCGAGGCGAGGAAAACACACCCGCGCTACATCCCCAAATATCCCGTTGCGGCGTCCCTGTACATGGACAGCATGGCGATTGAAGGCTATCTGCATATCCGAGAGGGCGAAGACGCGTTTCTTGCTACGCAGAACCTGGCAGAGCCTTTCATCGCGATTACTGAGGCAGCGGTGCGCTACCTGGACCAAGGCCGCTCGCTGCCCTTCCGCTGCCCGGTGGTCATCGTCAATCGCCGGTTCGTGAATCTGATTGCGCTGCGACCGCAACCAACAGATGATGTCCACTAGCGCCTGGAAAGACTCCTTACCCACTCCAGTTCCCTGGCCGCGCGAATCCTGCGTGCGCCGACGGTATCCGCATGACGATGGAGGATCGCCCATGGACGACCTGACCCTGCACACAGCAGAAGGACAAGAAGCACTATTGATGAATCCTGACCAGCAGGAACTGTGCTTGATTCCTTTGTTGGGCACGGGGGTCAGCGGAATGCGCGTGCTCGCGGTGCGCGAGAACGTCATCGGGCGACAGCCGGGCGTGGACATCCTGGTGCGCGACCCGAGGGTCTCGCGCCAGCACTGCAAGATCGTGCTCACGGGCGCTGGGCCCAAGATCGTGGACCTGGACAGCCGTAACGGCACCTTTGTGAACGACGTTCAAGTAACGGAGACTTACCTAAAGGACGGCGACCTCATTCGGGTGGGCGATACCGTGTTCCGCATCCGGTACGTGGACCGTCTGGAACTGGAGCGCCAGAACGAACTATACCGCAGGGCAACGCGCGACAGCCTCACGGATTTGCACAATCGGCACTACCTGCTGGAGCGGCTCAACGAGGAATTGGCGAGGGCGCGCCGCCACGGTTTTGAGGTGTCGTTCCTGATGATAGATGTGGACCACTTCAAACTCATCAACGACCGCCTGGGCCATTCGGCTGGAGACAGGGCGCTGGCCGTCGTGGCCGGTATTTTGCGGGACAATGTGCGCGGCGAGGACACGGTGGCGCGCTACGGCGGGGAGGAGTTCGCCGTGCTCGCGCCGTTCGCGGGGATTGAAGGCGCGCGCAACCTCGGCGAGCGATTGCGTGGGCTAGTGGAGCGCAACGAATGGTCCAAGGGCGAAGGACGCATGCCCTTGACCGTCAGCATCGGCACCGCCACGTTCCCCTACGATGCGGACGCGGCGCTGGACCTGATTCACAAGTCGGACATCGCCCTGTACCGCGCTAAGCACGCCGGGCGCAACCGCGTGATGAGTTATTCCGGCAACGGGCAGGATACGGAGAGGTGAAGCCTGTGGACAGCAGCAGTCCCCCCACGAACTGCATAGGGCCTTACCGACCCCTTCGCGTCATCGGGCGCGGCGGCATGGGCGCTGTGTACCTTGCCCAGCACCAGGAAACCGGGCGAGAAGTGGCACTCAAGGTGCTGCCGCCCGAATACTCGGCCATGCCCGACCGCGTCGCGCGGTTCCTGCGCGAGGGGATGGCCGGCACTCGCCTGCGCCACCGCAACATCGTGGAGACCTACGAGGTCGGCGAGGACAACGGCTCCTACTACATCGCGATGGAGTACATCCGAAGCGAGAGCCTGCGCGAACGGATGGACAGGCAGGCGCTTGACCTGCGGACGTCGCTGGAAATCGCGCTGCAGGTGAGCGAGGCCCTGGCCCACGCCCACGCGCACCACATCGTCCACCGCGACCTCAAGCCGAGCAACATCATGCTGACGGCAGAGGGCACGGTCAAGGTCATGGACTTCGGCCTGGCGAAGGTGGCCGACGCCTCGGCGGTAACCATGGCGGGCGTCCTCATGGGCACGGTGGCCTACATCTCGCCGGAGCAGGCCCGCGGCGACACGACCGACGCTCGCAGCGACCTGTACTCGCTCGGCGTCATGCTGTACGAAATGATCAGCGGCCAACTCCCCTTCGTCGCCGAGAACACCGCTGCCCTTATTTTCAAGCACATCAACGAGCAACCGATTCCCGTGCGGCGGCTTGCGCCCGAAGCCTTGCCCGCCGTGGACGGGCTGGTGTGGCGGTTGCTCCACAAGCAACCCGAGCAGCGGTTCCAGTCGGCGGTGGAACTGGCGTCGGCCATACGCCTGTGCCTGGATGCGCTGGACAAGGGTACGTCCCTGCCGGCCACGTTGTTTGACCCCACGCTACCGTCCGACGAGATGCTGGCCACGTCGCACATCCCGCTTGTGGGCCGCGACCGCGAACTGGCGTTCCTGCGCCAGGCGTTGGAACGGGCGCGCAACTCCAGGGGCGGCCTCGTGCTCGTCAGCGGGGAAGCCGGACTGGGCAAAACGCGCCTCGTCGCGGAAATCCAGCGCGAGGCGCGCAAGGTAGGCTTCCTGTGCCTCACCGGCCACTGCCTGTACCAGGAAGACCCGAACCCGTACCTGCCGTTTGTGGAGATTTTGCAATCCTACCTGGACACGCGGGAGACGATGGTCGGCACGCCCGAGGACGAGGACACCATCACCCACCTGATCGCCCGCCTGTCCAATTTCCTGCCCTACGCAGCCACAGGTGGGACTCCAACCGCCCACGATGCGCTGGGGTGGGCCGACGCCCAGACCGCGCTGTTTGAGACCATTCGGCAGGTGCTCACCGCCCTCGGCCAGCGACAGCCGTTGCTCCTGTTCGTGGACGACTTGCAGTGGGCCAGCGTTGCGACACTGCGGCTGCTCCACTATCTGGCGCGCAACATCCAGGCGGCTCCCATCCTGCTCGTGGGCACGTACCGCGAGGAGGACATCCGCCAGGAGACAGGTGCGGAACCCCACCCGTTGCAAGAAGTCATGCAGCGCATGAGCCGCGAGCGCCTGTTTGAGCGCCTGACGCTGGCGCCGCTGACGCGCGAGCAAAGCGATGCGCTGGTGAAGCAGGTGCTGCCGGGTGCGCCGGAGGATTCCGATTTCCTGGCGCGGGTGTACACGGAGACCGAAGGAAACCCGTTCTTCATCCTTGAGGCCCTACGCATGTGGCAGGAGGAAGGGCAACTGGTGTACACCGAGGCGGGGTGGCGGCTTATCGGCAAGCCCGACGAGATGCGCGTGCCCCAGCGCGTCCACGATGTCATCATCCGGCGGCTGCAGCGCCTGGACGAGACGAGCCGCGAGATTCTGGACGTGGCCGCCGTGATGGGGCGGCGGTTCACGGTGGAGACCATCAGTGCCGCGCTGGGGCTGTCCAAAGTGGAGTTGTTGCGCCGTCTGGGGCGGCTGGAGAAGAACCATCAACTCATCGCCTTTGAGAGCGGCACATACACGTTCACGCACCACTTGATCCGAGACGTGCTGTACAAGGAACTGGCCGAGCCGCTGCGCGTGGAATACCACCTTATCATCGCAAAGCGGCTGGAGGAACTGTTCGCCGGGCGGCTGGAGGAAGTCGCCTACGGCCTGGCGCATCATTTCACCCAGGGCGCGGACTACCGCACAGGGCTCCGCTACGCGCAGATGGCCACCGAGCGCGCCGAGCGGCAGTGGGCTTTGGAAGAGGCGCTGCACTTCAACCACCTGGCGCTGGACTGCATCGCCCACCTCCCTGGCGACCCGCATTACGCGCAGCAGGAGCGCGACCTGCGCCAGCAGCGTGCGGCGCTGTTGCAGGTGGCCGGCGACCTGCAGGGCGCGCTGGAACAACTGGAGCGGGCGCTTACGTTGAGCCAGCAGCGGGGTGATGCTTCGCGCGAGGCCGAGGTGCTGACCGAGATCGCGCGCCTGCACGCACGAAAGAGCGAGTGGGACATCGCCCTGCAACTGGCGGCGCGTGCCATGGGCCTCGCCGAGAAGGCAGGGGCGACGCCCACCATCGCGCAAGCGCTATCGGTGCGGGCCATCGTCCTGTTTCAGACCGGCAACTGGGATGACGCGCTGGACAGCCTCCGCTGGGCAGAGGGTCTGGTGCAAGGAGAGGAGCATGCGTTGCTCCGCGCGCGCATCCTGGGGAACATGGGCAACGTGCTGGACGCGCAGGGACGGAAAGAGGACGCGATCCAACACTATCGGCAGGCCATCCGCATCTTTGAGGCGGGAGGCCGCCTGCTGGACAGCGCGCGCGGATCGCTCAACCTGGGGTTCGTCTATGCGTCCATCGGCAAGCCCGACGAGGCGCGTGCCTGCTACCAGGATGCGCTGGCGATATTCCGCAAGGTTGGCGACGTGTACCACACCGCCCTCACCCACCAGCATCTGGCCGAACTGGAACTGGCGCAGGGCAACAGCGCCGCAGCCGCCGACTTGTGCAAGACGGCCCGCGATACGTTCTTGCGCATCGGCGACGAGCTGGGCAAGGCGGATACGAGCCGCATCCTCGGGCGGATTGCGGCACGCGGCGGGGACGTGGCGCAGGCGCAGAAGCACTTCGCCGAGGCCATCGCGTCCTACGGCGAACTGGGCGACCGCCTCAACTGGGCGGAGACTTCGCGCGAATTGGCGCGTCTGCTCGCCGCAGGGGACATGGCAGCGGAGGCGATTCCCTACATGCAGGCCGCAGCCGAGGCTTACGCGGAACTCGGCCTGGAAAAGGAGGCGATAGAGGCCAATCACGACGTGGATGTGTTCAAACAGGGTGTGCCTATGGGCGGCGCGTCTGTCCGCTAACTCTCGCAGGCTCTGGCCAGTCCTGAGCGTGGGGCGCGACCACCAGACGCAAGAAAGGCGACTTTCTCTGCCAAGGCACCGCCCGAAAAGGCAAACCATCCGTAAGGATGGGGCGCAAAGCTACGGGTCCTACTTGTTGGGATAGCCGGGCTACCGAAGGAGGTGCAAAATGAAAACAACCAAAACCAAACTGACCATTGCGCTGCTGCTGGCGCTCGTCCTGGTCATGACAGTGTCCGTCATGCCAGCCTTCGCCGGCGGCAAAACCATCGTCGTCCAGAAGTTCGTGGAGGCCGACCGCGGAGGAGTCCTGCGGGGAGCGGGGGTTACCCTTGTCATCCCAGCCAAGGCGCTGCCGCACGATGCCATGATCACGATGGCCGTGGACTTGGGCGCGCGCGAGGTTACCTTCTCGCCCGACATGGACTTCGCCCGGCCTGTGTACGTTCACTTCGCGTTCCCCGTGAACGGGCTGAACTACTGGGACGGCAGCCAGTGGGTGCCGGTCCCAATGTTTGGCCGAACGGCGATCCTGTCCCATTTCTCTCGTTACGCGTGGTGGTAAAGACCCGGACTGCCGACAGTAGCCGTCAACAATACCCTGAAAGGACTGGCCATGCCGAAGCCCCCGGCCCAAGGGTCGGTCGGGGGCTTCATTTTCGCTTGCGCACCCGCCGATTCGGTGCCAGGGTCTGTCGGGGACTGCGAGAAACGGATGACAGGTGGGGTCGGCACGGATGCGCGTAGTACTCCACCGATGGGTTGTCATTGCGAGGGCACGGAGTGCCCGAAGCAATCCCGGCAAACTGTCACTCTGAGGAGCCGAGCGCCGAAGAATCTTGCCAACCGAGATTGCTTCGCTTCGCTCGCAATGACAATGGCCAGTGTTCTCTTTGCTCAAGGACTACTCTGAGGAGCACAAGGGGTTTCTCACCGCAGAGAACACGGAGAGCGCAGCGAATTCAAGAAACCTCTGCGGTCTCCGCGTCCTCTGCGGTGATTCAGGCCGCCGCCGTGGGCAAGCGTGGGAACCCACTACTTCGCCCGGGACGCGAGGAACTCCAGCGCCGTGCCCGCAAGCATCGCCGAAGCAATGGGTAACGCGCGCTCGTCCAGGTCAAAACGCGAACTGTGAGCTTGGCGGTAGGGGCCTCCTTCCTGCGCAGCGCCAACTAGGAAATAAACCCCCGGCACATGCTGGGTGTACAGGCTGAAGTCCTCGGACACGGGACTGGGCGCCTCCGGCCGAACCTCCAGGCTCATCCCCACAGCCACGCGCTGCACCAGATCGGCCAACATCGCGTCGTTCACCGTGGTCGGGTGACCCTGCGAGATTTCCAGGACATAATCGCCCTTCTGCGCGCGCACCAGTTCACATGCCTCCCTCAGGCTCTCGGCGATCTGCCGTCGCACCGTCGGGCTGAAGCTGCGGATGGTTCCCGTGAGTTCCACTCGGTCGGCGATGACGTTCGCCTTGCGCCCGCCGGAAATGGTGCCGACTGTGATGACGCCGGCCTCCATGGGGTCTATGCGCCGCGCCACGATGCTCTGGATCGCGTTCACGACTTGAGCCGCCAGCACGATGGCATCAATCCCCTTGTGGGGGTACGCGCCGTGCGCCGCCGCCCCCAGAATGGCAAGTTGGAACGCATCGGTCGCGGCCAGAATCGGCCCGCTGGACACGAGAACCGTCCCCACCGGCTCGTCCACCACGACATGGCTCGCCGCGATGGCGTCCACACCGTCCAGCACACCTGCCTCCACCATGCGGTCGGCCCCGCTACGGCCCTCCTCGTCCACCGTCTCTTCAGCGGGCTGGAAGATGAGGCGCACGCTGCCGCGGAGGTCGGCGTCGCGGAGCAGCATGGCGGCACCCAGCAGCGCGGCGACGTGGGCATCGTGCCCGCACGCGTGCATGACCCCGGGCACCTGCGAGGCGTAGGGGAGGCCGGTCTTCTCCTGAATGGGCAGCGCGTCCATGTCGGCGCGGAGGGCGATCGTCGGCGCGCCGCTGCCAAGAGAGGCTACAATCCCCGTCCGGCCTATCCCCGAACGGAAAGGCACCCCAAGCGATGACAGGGTTTCGGCAATCAGGTTCGCCGTCTGAAACTCCTGGAAGCCCAACTCGGGCCACCGATGGAGTTGGCGGCGGATGTCCCGCAGCCTGGGTTCCAATTGCTTTGCGCGTTCCAGCAGCCACACGTAGGTCGTCATACCCCTCACCCCAACCGCAACCTGGGATCTAATGCATCGCGCAAGCCATCGCCAAACACGTTGACGCTCAAGACGGTGAGCATGATGGTCAGGCCGGGAACCGTGGTAACCCAGGGCGCAACGCGGAGATAGGCCCGGCCCTCGTTCAGCATCAGCCCCCATTCGGGCGTCGGCGGCTGTGCCCCCAGCCCCAGGAAACTAAGCGATGATGCGCTCAGGAGCGCGTGGGCGATGTCCACCGTCGCCAGCACGATCACCGGAGCCAGGACGTTGGGCAGCACGTGGCGGAGCAGGATGCGTCCGTTCTTGCAGCCGACCAGCCGCGCCGCCTCCACGTAGACCTGTTCCCGCGTGCTCAGGACCACGCCACGGACGACGCGCGCGTAGCCCGATATACCAGCGATGCCCACTGCCACCATCACGTTCCCCAGTCCGACCCCGAGCAACGCCACCACCGTAAGCGCCAGCAGAATGCGGGGGAAGGCCAGCAGCATGTCCACAAACCGCATGATGCAAGAATCCACCAGCCCGCCGTAGAAGCCGGAGACCAAGCCCAACGATACGCCGAGCACGGCCGAGATGGCCACGGCCACGAGCGCCGTTACGAGTGTCGCCCGCCCGCCGTAGAGAAGGCGGGAGAGGATGTCCCGCCCGAGCAGGTCGGTGCCCAACCAGTGGCCGGGGCCGGGCGGCTGCAATTGATTGGGCAAGTCTATGGCCAGCGGGTCGTGGGGCGCAATCCACGGGGCCAGCAGCGTCAGCAGGCCCATGACGAGCAAGACCGCCAGCCCCGCCAGCGCAACCCTGCTGCGCCCCAGGCGGGCGAGCGCCATAGCCCACGGCGACCGCGGCCCTGACGGCACTCGGCTGACTGTTGCGGCGGCCTTCCTGTCTCCGGTCATGGCGGGCTTGGCCTCCCCAGCCTACGCCTCGTGGCGAATGCGCGGGTCAATGAAGCCATAAGAGATGTCCACCAGCAGGTTCACCAGAACGTACATGCCCGCAATCAGCATCACACCGCCCTGAACCAACGGGAAATCCTTCCAGATGATGGCATCCACCATCGTGCGCCCCAACCCCTGGCGCGAGAACACGGTCTCGGTGATGACCGCCCCGCCCAGCAGGCCACCGAATTGCAGGCCGAGCATCGTTACGACGGGAATCAACGCATTCTTCAGCGCGTGTCTCATCACCACCACCCGCCAGAACAGCCCCTTTGCCCTTGCTGCGGTGATGTACTCCTGACCAAGGACTTCCAACATGCTGGAGCGCATGAGACGGGCGACGGAACCGGCTGCTCCGTAGCCCAGCACGGCGGCGGGCAGAATCAAGTGCTTCAAATCGCCCTGGCCGGTCGCGGGGAGCCAGCGCAGTTGCGCCGCGAACAGGTAGATGCCCAGCAGCGATGACCAGAAGATCGGCATGGAAATCCCAACGGAGGAGATGACCATCACCAGCCGGTCCAGCCAGGAGTTGTGCTTCAGCGCCGCCAGGAGGCCCATGGCTACCCCGCCCAGGATCGCCAGCAGCATTGCCGCGACGGCCAGTTCCAGCGTGGCGGGCAGTTGCTGTAGGAGTATCTGCGACACCGGCTTGCGGAGCCAGATGGACTCGCCGAAATCGCCGCGCAGGAGGTTCTGCAGGAAGCGGAGATACTGCACATGCAGGGGCAAGTCCAGCCCCAGTTGGTGCCGCAGCCGTTCCAACGTTTCGGCCTGGCCGCCGGACTGGGCGAGCATCACCTCGGCCGGATCTCCGGGCAACAGGTGCATCAGGGCGAACGCGATGGTCGCCACGCCCAGCACGACCGGGATGGCTATGAGTAGACGGCGCTGCACATAGCGAAGCACGATCTCCCCCGGAACCTTGCCGTCCTCGGGCGCGGCGGAGGGTTACCCTTGTCGCGCCCGAGGACCACGATTGTCTGCGACGTGCCCCTACGGCTCTACGTACACGTCATAGAGCCAGGGGAACCAACCCTGAAGCGAGTACCGCAGGCCCTTCACCCGCACGCTGGCTACGTTCAAATTCACGTAGTCGCGAATGGGGATGATAAGGGCCTCGTCCATGATTTTCTTCTGGACACGCTCGTACAGCGCGGCGCGCATGACCGGGTCGGTGGTGCGAACCGCGTCGTCCAGCCACTGATCCATCTCCGCGTCGCTGAACTTGGCCCAGTTGAGGCCGGCCCCGATGTTCCGCGAGTGGAAGAACGTCCGCAGGATGTCCGGGTCGGTGGAACTCACCGCCTGCGGGATCATGTTGTGTTGGCCTTCGCGCGCCGCCTGCACGGCAGCAGGATACGTGAGCAACTGCGTCTTGGCGCTGATGCCGATCTGGCGCAGCATGGCCTGGATCATCTGGCCCACCTCAGGGACATTGCCCCAACTCATGAGGATCAACTCCACCTCGGCGGGCCGTCCGTCTTTCTCCACGATTCCATCGCCGTTGGTGTCGCGGAAGCCCGCCTCGGCTATCAAGGCTTTGGCCTTGTTCAGGTCGTAGGCGTACATGCCCTCCACGACCTTGGAGTAGAACGGCGTGGCGGCGCTCAACGGACCCCAGGCCACCGGCGAGAATGCGCGGAACACAGCGTTGACGATGGCCTCGCGGTCCACCGCGTAGATCATCGCCTGGCGCACGCGCACGTCGTCGGTGGGGAACTTCTGCGTGTTCAGGAAGAACTGTAGCGATTGCCCCGGTATCTTCGTGGGCATCAGCACGAACTTGCCGCTGGCCTGGAGCCGTGCTGCATCTTGCGGCGGCACTTCGCCCATCACGTCGGCCTCGCCCGCCTCCAGGGCCGGCGCTCGCGTGGCGGCATCGGGGTAGAAGCGGAACGTGATCTCGTCCAAGTAGGCGGGGCCTTGGTGGCCCATGAACTCCGGCGCCCAGTTGTAGTCCGGGTTCTTGACCAGCGTGATGTGGTCTTTCGCCACGTATTCCTTGATCATGAACGGCCCGGTGCCCACCTGGTGATCGCGATAGTCGGCGCCCCACTTCTGCACCGCTGTGGGCGACACCATGGCGATGTACACCTGGCTGACCGAGTCCAGGAAGGGCGCGTACGGCTCCTTGAGGTAGACCTTGGCGGTGTATTCGTCAACGACTTCGGTGTGGTCGTAGGAGCCCAGCATGTTGATGGCCTTCTGGGACTTGAGGTTGGGGTCCACGATTCGGTCAAGGCTGAACTTGACGGCCTCTGCGTTGAACGGCGTCCCGTCGTGGAACTTCACGCCCTTGCGCAAGTAGAACGTGTACACCTTGCCGTCCGGCGACACTTCCCACCGCTCGGCCAGGCCAGGGACGAATTTGCCTTCCGGTGTCTGCCACACCAGGGGGTCGTACACGCTCGTCAGGAAGATGCCCAACTCCGATGAGAGGCCCTGGTGGGGGTCAATGGCCGAGACCACAAGGGTGAGGCCGTAGGTGATCTTGCCGCCCTTGGGAGCGGGGGTTGCCGTAACCACCACCTGCTCGGTCTGCTTGACAGGGACGGTCTCCTTGACCACAACTGTCTCCGGCGTGGGCGTGGGGCCGCAAGCTGCCAGCAGCCCAGCAAGCAAAGAAGCGGCCAGGAGGCCAATGCCCACTCTCGCCAGTGTTCTCATGCTCTCTCCATCCTCTCTATGACAGATTGAACTTGTGGGATGCGTGTTGTGCTGCCCTGAAAAATCGCGAATGCACTTTCCGGTCTTGGGCCACCTCCTTTCGTGCACCCGCCCAGTGGCATGGGTGGATTGTCCCCGCTGAGGGCGCAAGGCGCCCCGCGCGGACAGACGAGTGCGCGCGCGTATTGCTGTGAGAGACCCGCCAAGTATATCACGCGGTGGGCGGCCGTCAAAAACGAAGCGCTGCCCTATCCGCCATTGACGCGCCGTGCCGACGGTGCTAACATGCGGGCGAATCCGCACAATCGTATGGCACACGAGGATAAGCATCGTATGGCAAAATATCGCGTTGTGTTCATGGGTTCCGGCGATTTCGGCATTCCTGCGTTGCAGGCGCTGCACCAGCAGTCCTGGGGCGAACTGGTTGCCCTGGTTACTCAGCCGGACAAGCCGGCGGGGCGCGGGATGAAACTGCGGCCTGCGCCTATCAAAGAAGCAGCGATGGCGTTGGGCATCCCCGTGCTCCAGCCCGTTCGGCTTCGCACGGCGGAGAGCATAGAGGCGATTCGCGCCCTTGCCCCCGACGTCATCGTCGTGGCAGCATACGGGCAATGGATACCGCCGGAGGTCTTCGCCGCGCCGCCTTTCCGGAGCCTGAACATTCACCCGTCTCTGCTCCCGCGCCACAGGGGGGCTGCGCCGGTCATGAGCGCCATCCTCGCGGGCGACAGGGAGACCGGGGTTACCATCATCCTTGTGGCCGAGGAAATGGACGCCGGCGACATCTTGAGCCAGGTATCCCTGCCCATCCTGCCCGACGACACGACGGGGAGCCTGATGCGGAAATTGGCGGATTTGGGCGCGGCGCTCATCGTGGAGACGCTGCCACGATGGCTCGCCGGCCAGATTCAGCCCGTTCCGCAGGATCACAGCAAGGCCACCTGGTTCAGGCAAGTGAGCAAAGAGGCGGGGCTGATTGACTGGACCGAACCGGCCGAGGTGATCTGGAGAAAGGTCCGCGCGTTCAACCCGTGGCCCTCGGCGTACACGTTCCTCAACGGGCGGCGACTCATCGTTCATCGCGCGATGCCCATGCCTGGGGGCAGGCCACAGCCCCCGGCGCCCGGCGAAGTGGCCATCTACCCGCAAGGCCCTGCAGTGGGGACGGGCACAACGCCGCTGCTCCTGCTAGAGGTCCAACTGGAAGGCAAGAAGCGCATCAGCGGAAAGGAGTTCCTGGCAGGCCAGCGCGGCCTTGCCGGTATGCGCCTGGGCTGATGCGCTTGCGTCGCGGCAAAAAAACAAACCGGGCAGGGTGATTGCCGCCCTGCCCGGTCTTGTGTTCTGTTGGTGCTGGCGCTACTTCGCGAGGAAGGCCGCCATCTCGGCCAGGCGCGTAGCGTAGCCCATCTCGTTGTCGTACCAAGCCGCAACCGAAACGAGCGTGCCATCCATGACCTGCACCAGCGGGAGGTCAACGATGGACGAGTGGGGGTCTCCCACGATACGGCAGGAGGCCCATTCGTCCTCCAGCACGTCCATGACGCCCTTCAGCGGTGGACGGGCGGCAGCCTCACGGAAGGCGTTGCGCACCTCCTCGGCGGTTACCGGTCGCTCCAGGATGGCGTTGATCTCGGCGATGCTGCCCGTGCGCACAGGGACGCGGTAGGCCTTGCCAGTCATCTTCAGGTCCGGCCAGATGAAGTTGAGCGCCTTCGCTGCGCCCGATGAGGACGGGATGATGTTCTCGGCAGCGGCCCACGAATCGCGGCGGTCCTTCATCGGCTGGTCGGTCAGCGACTGGGAGTTGGTGTAGGCGTGCACCGTGGAGAAGAAGCCGCTCTTGATGCCAAAGTTCTCCCGCAGCACTTTCACCACCGGCGCGAGGGCGTTTGTCGTGCAACTGGCCATGCTGATGATGCGGTGCTTGTCGGGGTCAAACTGCTCCGCGTTGATGCCGAGCAACAGGACGGCGTCGCAATCTTGTAGCGACTTGCTGGGTGCGCTGACCAGGACGCGCTTTGCCCCGCGATCCAGATGGGCCTGCGCGCCCGCCCTCACCGTGGCGCGGCCTGTGCAGTCCACCACCAGGTCCACGCCCAGAGCGCCCCAGTCGGGCAGGGCCTCCATCGCGTTGTAGTAGGGGATCTTCCGCCCGCCGATGATGAAGGCGTTGTTCTCAGCCTGCACCGGCTCGTGCCAGCGGCCATAGTTGGTGTCCACGGCAAACAAGGCGGCCAGCGTCGGCACGTCCTTGATGTCGGAGATGGATACCGGCACAAACAGCCCGCCGTTGAGCGCGGCTCTGAGTGCGGAGCGGCCAATCCTGCCAAACCCGTGAATTGCAATGTTACCCATGTGAACCTCCTCGTAAGGATAGAATCTCTTGGCTTCAGCCTGCGATGCCCGATGCAGCGTCCGTGGACCGCGCGCCTTGCTGTGGTGTCAGCGAGGCGTCCATGCGCCGGGCTTTCGGTAACTATACCCCAGGGGGCAAAAGCCGTCAACTCGGCCCACTCGCCGTGTCTGTAACATGCGCGGTGGGTAAGTTTGGGCGCCCCACTAGAGGCACGCATATCGCGTCAGAAATGACCTCGTCCGCCCACTTGTGGGTCGCAATTGGTCCTAGAACTGCCGCCTCCGCTCCACCGTGCGGGCAAGCCACCGCCTATGTTGCAAACATGCAGTGCCAGTTTCGGATCCGAAATCTGTGGTCGCGCCATTGGACAGGTGCGACCCACTTCGCAAGAGCGTTGTACCTTCCGAGAAAGTGGACACCGAGGGAGTAAATGAACAAATTGTAACGCACAAGCGACCCATTCTGTGGTATAATTTGATGGGCGTACAGCGGGTTCGCGCCCGGACGATCCTAGTTGCCTTGATCTGGGGAGGTGCCTATGCGGAGACATGCGGATCGGTATGCGCTGGTTGCTGCGGCAATCTTCTTGGGCGTTGCGGTCGTCTTCTTCGGGTTTGCCGTTTTGGCCCACGCGCGGCCTCAGCCAGATGCCGTCATTGGGAGAGACGATGGCCCCATCGCCCAGGATTCCGCCCTCGTCGTGGCCGTTACGGGGCCCGCAGCGCCGGTGGAGATTTGCGGGACGGCGACGTTCACCGTTACCGTAACGAACCTCGGCCCCGATCCCGCCAACGGTGTGGTGATCCAGAGCGTCATGCCGGCCGGGTTCTCGCCGACGTCGCGGATCGCCAACGTGGGACTCATCACCGTCGGGCAGCAAATCTCACGGACGTTTGTGTTTGACGCTGGTTGCGCGGCGGTGTCGGGCGACAACACCACGACGGTCTCCTACGCTGGCGGCTCTGATATCATTGTGTACACATCGTTCGTCGTGAACCCGGGCGCGCTGACCCTGACGAAGGAAGCCATCGCCGTCAACGGCACGCCGATACCGCCGACCACATCGCCGCCTGCCTACTTGGGGGATCAGATTACATGGCGGATTGTCGCGCGGAGCAGCGGGCTGGGGCCCATCAGCAACGTGGTGATTACGGACACCCTGGGCAGCGGGTTGAGTTACGTATCGTCCGCGCCGCCGGGCGTGTACAATGGCACGGATACGATTGTCTGGACTGCGAACGAAATCCCCGCCCTGGCCCGGATTGAGGCAGGGCAGGCGGTTACCCTCACCGAGATCACGCAGGTGGAGTCGTGCGCCGACTTGACCAACATCGCGCAGGGCACGTGGGGGTGCACCGGCGAGACCTGCCGGGTTCCCGAAGAGGTGCAGGCCAGCGTTGCGCTGCAATTGCGGGAGCCTCTGCTGGACTTCACGCCGGCCAATATCGCGTTGCCGTACTGCTCGCCGTCGGTATCGGTAAGTTTCGCCGTGAACAACCTTGGCGAGGGCATGGCTCACAACGTGTTCCTCGCCGTGGACTTGAGCGGCTACAACGTAACGGTTACCTCGCCGGGCGCCAGTTACGTGTGGACGCCCACGCCGGGCTTTGTCCTGCCCGATATTGCGGGCAGTGGCTCCTATACACTCTCGTACCAACTGTCCTTTGCAGGCAATTGGTGCAGCAGCACACCCCCGACCGGCTCGCGCACGTGGTTCCCGACCTATGAGGACGACTGCGGCGTCGTGTTCCACACGCCGGTCCGCACCAGTTCGCTGAGCATTAGCGGCGGGCCGCCGTCGCTGTCGCTCAGCAAGTCGGGCCCCAGTGTGGCGGCCCTGGGCGACGACGTGCAGTACACGATCAACGTGGGCTATTCGGGCGGCCTGTCGTGTGGCGCGGGCGGCACGGCGGGCACCATCACGGTTACCGACACCATCCCCGCGGGTTGGAGCGTGGTGGATGCCGCTGGCGGCACCGTGGCGGACGGCCAAATCGTCTGGACCGGCATTGACCCCGCGACAGGGGCAACCCTGCGCCCCACGTTCCACATTTCCGGCACGAACGAGGGTGGTTGCGACCTGTGCGGCAACATCTTCGTCAACCAGGTAACGGCATCGGTGCGCGATTGCTGCGGGTGTCTGCGCACGGCGTCGGCATCGGCGACCACCGCCGTTGAGTGCCCGCAGACCGACATCGGCCTGGAGTCCAGCCGCGCAGTCAGTTCGGCCTACGGCTTTGAGTATTGCACGCCGATTACCTACACGACCACGTACACTTTTGACAACAACGCCCGCTGGGACAACGTGGCGTGGACCGACCTGCTGTTCACCGAGGACATGCCCGCAGGCCAGACGTATGTTCCCGGGTCTGCGCGGGTGCTCATCAACAGCGTGGACTACACGAGCCAGGTTACAGTCTCGGTGGTGGGCGGCGACCTGGTCTTTGACTTCAGCGGCGGGACGTTCCCTGCGTCTGTCCGCAACAGCACGCTGGTCATCGCGTATGCGTTGGATACGCACCCCGGCGGCTGCGGCGCTTCTTCCACATGGTACGACTTCGCCACGCTTGAAGTGGACATAACGGGCGACCCTGGCTTTGACGGCCCGTGCACGACAGCGGGGGATAGGCTCGTTACCCGCGATGTAGTGGAGCCGACGGTGTACGGCTCTACCATGGACGTGAGCGTTACGGGCATCCCGGACATCGTGTCCTCTTGCGGGACCTATGTCATCACCGTAACGCTGACGCGCACCTCGTCCGTGGATGCGTATGACGTGCTCCTATTCCTGGACAGCAGCAACTACGAGATTATCACCGTAACAGGATGGTCGGGCCTGCAACCGCTGTCGCCGCTGACCGGCACGGCGGTGCCCGGCGGCTACCAGTGGAACTACGGAGACCTGTTCGCGGGGGGCAATACGACGGCGCAACTTTACATAACTGTTCAGGCGCGGTGCTTGTCCACCTCGTCCCTGCCGGTTACGCTCTACTACAACAATCGCTGCAACAACCTGTCCAGCCCGTCGTTCCCGATGAGCCTCACCAGCCCAGACCGGACATGCTCGGCCTCGGCCAGCGATTCTGGCATCGTGCTGGATCCCATTCTAACCATCTACAAATTCCCCGAAATGAAGTGGGCTTCCGGCACGCAGGTTTCGTGGCATCTGCATATCTTGAACTCGGGCGCTGGTACTGCCTACAGTGTGCAACTGGTTGATCAAATGGGACCGAGCCAGGCGTACAATTCGGCGGTGTGGAGCAATGCCACCGGCGTAACGACCTACACGAACCAATTGCCGGATGGCACGCCCATCAACGGCGTTTCATGGGTGCTGACGCTCGCGCCGGGCGAGTTCCGGGAAGTAGATGTCGTGGCGGACCTCGTCGGCTGCGATGACGATGTCAACGTGGTTACAATGCAGACCAAATGCCTCGGTGCGGTGTGCTCCGGGCCGGTGAGCGATTCCTCAACCCTGCTATTCCCGCCGGCCAATCTGGTGGCCACGTCTATGGCGTACACACCCATCAATCCATGCGGACAGGCGGATGTAGTCCTGACCGTGCGCAACGCGGGCCTGACGCCGCTTTTTGACCTGGAACTGAACTTGTCCTTGCCGACAGGTCTGACCTACGCAGCAGCGCCCAACGCCGAGTATCGCGTCAACGGCGGCCCGTGGATGGGCCTGGGGAGCAGCGAGCCGCTCCTCACGCCTCCGGCGCTGGTCTGGAGTTACACCCAGGGCAATACAGGTCTGTTCGCGCATCTGGACCAGCTGAACCCGGATACGACGGTGGAAATTCGCTTCCGGGTGGATGTGGCTTGTGAGTTCGTCCAGAGCCAACTGGCCTTCTACGCTTCGTATGCCGACTGCAAGAGCGCGGGACGTGCGCAGACGGCGACCAGTTACTTCAGCGTCCGGCCCAACAATCCGATTCTCACCGTCTCCAAGGTGCAAACGCCCAGCGGGAACCTCACCTGTGGGTCGCCCGTAACCTGGACCATCACGGTCAACAACGCGCTGCTCGGCACGGACGGCGCGCCGGTTACGGCCACGGTTGTAACCCTGGCCGACACGCTGGGCGGGGCCTTCACGTTCGTGGACCTGCGGGAAGGCGGTGTCTCGGTTCCGAATCGGCAAGTCGTGGGGAAGACCGTAACGTGGGAACTGGCAAACCTCGGCCCAGGCCAGACGCGGACGTTCACGCTCCACGCGACGCTGGACAGCGCGCCGTGTAGCCCGTCGCTGGGCAACACGGTTACGGCCGCTTGGGGCTGCGGCGCGACCGACGAGGATCCTTCCACGCCGGCGTCCTGTCAGGGCACGCCGGTGTCGTCCACGGCCACGGTAACGCGCGCCGTGCCGAACATTGTCGCGTCGTTCGGGCCGTCGGCATTGGCCTCGTGCACGTTGGGGAACTCGGTTGTGATTACGTTGACCAACACCGACCCGGTGGCGACGGCCTACAGCCCGGCCATAACCATCACACTGCCATCGGGTGCGTCGTATGTGGCAGGCACGGCGAACCCTGTGCCCAGTTCGTACACAGCCACGCGGCTTGTGTACAACGCAGGTATTCTGCCCGACCTACCGCCCGGCGCGTCCACGACCATCACGTTCCAGGTGGACCTACTGTGCATCCTCACCGGTACGTTCAACGTCAGCGGTTCGTACCTGGACTGCTGCAACAGCAGGCTCACGCTGAACCAGAACGTGGGGCCGACCTGGCAGTACCCGACGCTGACGATCACCAAGTCGCCGACGGCCCAGGCGGTGCTACCGGGCAACGATGTTACCTGGACCATACGGGTTACCAACACCAGCGCCGTTGCGACGGCGGGCTACATCGTGATTGAAGACACGCTGGGCAATGGGTTCAGTTTTGTTACGGCCACGAACCCGGCTACGGGCATCGGCGGGTTTGTGAACGTGGGCCAGAGCGTTACGTGGGAGTTGGACGACCTGGGACCCGGCCAGAGCAAAACGGTAACCCTGACGGCCCACTACAACGGCACGGGCAACTCGTGCGATTCCACGCTGCGGCGCAACCGCGCCCGCGCTACGTGGGGCTGCGACAACGACAACAACATTGACGGCGACCCCAACACGACGGCCGACAGGGACTGCGCCAGCGGCGTTTACACGTCCTACGTCAACGCTTATGTAACCAGCCCGGACCTGTACTTCTCGGCCGGGCCCACATACACGTGCAACACCGACGGCTCTGTCACGGTGTCGGGGACGGTGCGCAACCACACCGACCAGAGCAACACGGCGACCGGCGTGCAAGTGCGCATCGTGGTGGACGGCGGCGCACCGGTTACGCTGACCACCACCCCGGCCAACCTGTCGCCGGGGGCCACCGGTACGTTCTCGTACAACACCGGGCCGTTGCAGACTGGCGTGTCTCATACGTTCCAGGTGGTCATTGACCCCGCCGATACCATCGTGGAGTGCAACGAGACCAACAACTCGGCCAGCGGGGCGGCAACCTGCAACGTGCCCATTCCGGACTTGACCAAGGACATCGCCCAGATCACGCGGGGCGGGCAGGTGCTCGCGTCGTTCTCCAACATCCAGCAGGGGGACCTGATTCGGTATCGCATCCGCATCAGCAACCCAGGCGCGACGACGGCGTACAATGTGGTCATCACCGACGTGCTGCCGTCGCCGCTGGCGCAGTTCACGTACCAGCCTGGCTCCACGCAGGCGACGTGGCCCAACTACGTGGGCACGTACACCACTGACCCGAGCGGCACCGGCTCCGCTGCCGATCCGCTGACCTGGACGTTCGCCGATGTTCTGCCACGCGGCGCGACCATTGACCCAGGCGAGACGCTCACCCTAACCTTTGACGTGCGGGTGGGCAACGGCATCGCCGATGGCGTGAACTACACCAACACGGCGTACACCACGGCGCAGGATGGGTACGGGCAAGACCTGCCCGACGACTGGGACGACGAGACGCTGCCCGGGGCGCTGCCCGGCCTGGTAGTGGACAAGACCATCGCCGACATCAACGGCGGGCCCAACGACGGCTACGCCGAGCCGGGCGACATCGTTACGTACCGCGTCGTGGTTACCAACGTCGGCGCGGGCAATGCCTACTCTGTCGTCCTCACGGATACGCTGCCGCCTGCGTTTGCGTACGTGGCG
>JARYMK010000279.1 GCA_029907165.1 Anaerolineae bacterium | reverse complement strand
GTGGCAAGACCACTCTGTTAAATATCCTGGGCGGTCTGGATCATCCCACCGCCGGCCGGGTCGTAGTGGCTGGCCATGACCTGGGGCATCTCTCGGCTGCAGCTTTGAACCGCTACCGGCGGGAGGGGGTCGGCTTCGTGTGGCAACAGCCAGCTCGTAATCTGCTCCCTTACCTGAGTGCGACAGAGAATGTGTTGTTACCCCAGGTCGTGGCTGGCCGGATGACCACGCCTCACCCTGACTGGGCCGAGCAGCTCCTGGAGGCGGTGGGCTTGCAGGACCGGCGGACCCATCGTCTGGCCGAGCTTTCCAGTGGCGAACAGCAGCGGCTGGCCATCGCCATCGCCTTGGCCAATCGCCCGCCGCTGCTCCTGGCCGACGAGCCGACCGGCAACCTGGACACGGCTACCGCGCGGGAAGTATGGGGGATCTTTCGTCGGATCAACACCCTTTTCGACACGACGATGGTACTGGTCACTCACGACGAGGCCATCGCCGCCCAGTCCGACCGGGTGGTAACCATCCGTGATGGCCAGGTCAGTGCCGAGAAGCGGATGGAAAAGGGGCGGCACACTCCTCCATCTCTCCCGTCCGAGTATGTCGTGCTGGATTCTACCGGGCG
>JARYMK010000278.1 GCA_029907165.1 Anaerolineae bacterium | reverse complement strand
CAGCACTTTCCAGGCGGTCATTCCCGGAAACCCCAAAGCCTCCAGCACTCTCTTGGTAGCCGTCATCTTGCTCGGCCGGATGATGGCCACTATTTCCTTCACCGGCTCCACCTCCTAGAGCCCGGCGGCGCCGGTGCGCACGGTGTAGGCCTCTTCTACCGGGGAGATAAAGATCTTACCGTCCCCAAAGCTTCCGGTGTAGGCCGTCCTGGAGATAATGCCCACCACCTCTTCGCACCGGTGATCCTCCACTACCAGCAGGAGCATCACCTTGGGCAGCTCGTCATAGTAGATGCCCCCGACGTGGAGCCCTTTCTGCTTGCCGCGCCCCACCACCTCCATCTTGGTTAGGGCCACGTATCCGCTCTCCGCCAGGGCGTCTACCACTTCCTCGCTCTTCTCGGGCCGGATGATGGCCCGGATCATTTTCATATGCCCCACCTCCTCCAGGCCGAAGTCTCGGTCGAAGCCGCCGGCGGCCGCACTTCCGTCAATTCAGCAGGCCGTACTTGGCCGCCAGTCCTTCCAGCTCGTCCATGGTAATGGGCCGGGGGATGACCAGGCGATCGTTCTCGATGAGCTTGCGGGCCAGCTCCTTGTACTCCAGGGCTTGCGGGCAGTCCGGGTCAAACT
>JARYMK010000277.1 GCA_029907165.1 Anaerolineae bacterium | reverse complement strand
CGCGTTCCTGTTCAGCCTTGATGAGCTGCCGCAGGGCGTTGGACTGCCCTCCCGCCTGGAGGAGCATGGCCGCGTGCACGCGGTCGAGCGTGGTCGCCTCCTTTTCACCGCCGAGACGCCCAGAGCGCAGAGATTCCTCATTAATAACGATCTTCTTCCCTCTGCGTCCTCTGCGCCTCTGCGGTGAATCCTGGAGTTCTGGGAAGAGCACCTGTTGGAGGTTTTTCTGCAGGTCGTGAACGATCCAGTCGGCCACGGCGTCCGCGCCGTCCTCGCCGAAGAGCTGCTTGGCCCGCTCGGAGACGGCCATAAGCCGCACGACGCCCTTCTTGGTCTCGATAATCCGGCTCTCCCACTTGGGAAGGTCGATTCCCAAAGGCTGGGCGAAGCGGCGGACCACATCGAAGACCAGGGAAAAGCCCTTCGGCCGCCAAGACGCCGAGGACGCGGAGTCTTCCTCTTCCTCATTTTCAAAATCTTCCCCCTCTGCGCTCTCTGCGTCTCCGCGGTGAGCATCTTGGCCGTTGGTGCTCTGAAGCGTCCAAAGGAAGAGCGCAGTAAGCCGCGCGTCCTCTTCCACCGCCCCGGCGGCGCCGTTGCGGGCCTTGGCCTCGGCGGTGCCGAGGATTTGTTCGAGCGCGCT
>JARYMK010000276.1 GCA_029907165.1 Anaerolineae bacterium | reverse complement strand
CGGGACGGTGTGGTTCTCCGAGGCCGATCTCGCCGCGTACCTCCATCGCCTCGAGGAGGCCGAGCGCCGCGATCACCGCAAGCTCGGGCGCGAGCTCGACTTGTTCCACTTCGACGAGATGGCGGGAAGCGGGCTCGTCTTGTACCACCCCAAAGGTGCGCGCGTGCTGCACGAGCTCATCGAGTGGCTGGCCGCTGACTTGTACGAGCGCGGCTACGTAGAGATCCGCACGCCGCACATCTACAAGGCGGACGTCTGGAAGACGAGCGGGCACTGGGACTTCTACCGCGAGAACATGTACCCCTTCAAAGTCGATGAGGGGGAGGGCAAGGAGCCGACGGACTACGCGGTCAAGCCGATGAACTGCCCGGGCGCGGTGCTCGTGTACGCGAGCGACGTCCGCTCGTACCGCGACCTGCCGATGCGCCTGTTCGAGTTCGGCACCGTCTACCGCCACGAGAGAAGCGGCGTCGTCCACGGGCTCATGCGCGCTCGCGGCTTCACCCAGGACGATGCCCACATCTTCTGCATGGGTGAGCAGATCGTGCCCGAGGTCAAGGGCATGCTCGACATCGTGAAGTTCATCATGGACACGTTCGGCTTCGAGTACACCGCCGAGGTCTCGACCCGCCCGGAGAAGGCGAT
>JARYMK010000275.1 GCA_029907165.1 Anaerolineae bacterium | reverse complement strand
CCTTTGCCATGTACGAGAATGGCGAGCTGGACGTCTGTGGTGTGCCGACGACCGAGATCGACCGCGTCAAGGCCGACCCCGTCCTCTCGAAGGAGTACTATGAGGGGCCGTACCTGTGCACCTACTACCTCGGCTTTGACACCACCGAGCCGCCGGTCGACAACAAGCTGGTCCGCCAGGCGCTGTCGTATGCCGTGGACCGGCAGAAGCTGATCGATACGGTGCTCAAGGGTGGTCAGAAGCCGGCCAAGACCTTCGCGTGCCCGGGCATCTTTGGCTCGCCGGCTGAGGATCCCAACTTTGTGGGCATCAGCTACGATCCCGAGAAGGCCAAGCAGCTCCTGGCCGACGCCGGGTATCCGAATGGCGAGGGCTTCCCGGAGATGACCTACCTGTTCAACACCTCCGAGGGGCACCGCATGATCGCCGAGTTCATCCAGCAGGGCTGGAAGGAAGTGCTCGGCATCAACGTCGTCCTCGCCAACCAGGAGTGGAAGGTCTACCTGGAGACGATAGAGACCGATCCGCCAGCGGTCTGGCGCATGGGCTGGTGCGCGGACTATCCGGATGAGAACAACTGGGTGCTCGAGAACTTCCACTCGACCAAGGGCTCGAACCGGATCAAGTGGAGCAACCCCGAGTTCGACAAGGCCTGTGAAGAGGCTGCCGCTACGTCCGACCCGGAGAAGCGCAAGGAGCTCTAC
>JARYMK010000274.1 GCA_029907165.1 Anaerolineae bacterium | reverse complement strand
AGGAACTCCGCCCTGTCCGATCCGCGGAACGCAGGTCTCGAACCGTACCACTCCTGGTACCGGGCGATAAGTTCTTCGATGCTCTCCTCGCGGGACGCAAGGGGACTCGTGACACGCCCCCGTTCAAAGCGCATCTCGTAGATGTTTCCGTCCCGGTATACCCTCGCGTGGAGCCACCGCGAGAGTGCATTGACAACGGAGACACCGACACCATGGAGCCCCCCGGAGACCTGGTACGTGCTCTTGTCGAACTTGCCGCCTGCGTGCAGCACGGTGAGGACGACCTCGAGCGCACTCTTTTTCGTATTGTTCATCTCGTCAACGGGGATACCCCTCCCGTTGTCGAGGACGGAGATGGACCCGTCGCCGTGAATTGTCACCCATATGGATGTGCAGAACCCGGCAAGAGCCTCGTCAATGGAGTTGTCCACTACCTCGTAGACGAGGTGATGAAGGCCCCGCGTATCGGTGCTCCCGATGTACATTGCGGGGCGTTCCCTGACCGGCTGGAGACCCTCAAGTACCGTGATATGCGAGGCGTCATAAGTATCTGCCATTCTTCTCCCCCGTCAAAAAACACACTTTTTCCAGCAGAACGGGCGTCACATGTAGTATTGGACGCGCAAACACATAAGCCTAATTCAGGAAAACCGGGTAATTTTACTGGAATTCGCCGAGATCCGGATCTTTTATCCCGAGCCCCTTGTCGATGGCAATGATCAGGCGGTTGATGAGTTTCTTCACCTCTTCTGCCTCCTCCCTGTCGAGTGTCCC
>JARYMK010000273.1 GCA_029907165.1 Anaerolineae bacterium | reverse complement strand
ACCTGATAATGTGAAAGTGATCCACCAGTGATAAAGCAAAAGTGATCCACTTCCACCGTTTTACCAATATCTAACTTGATGGTTATTTTGTAGAGCGTAACAGAACGCCATGCCATAGCCATTAACCCATTAATTGATCTGCCAGGCAAGAGTCGAATTGATGTAGCTCGGGCAGGGAAGAAGCTACCCCAATTCAAAGCAAAGCGATATGCAATTGCTGGCAGCCCACGTAATTTATTCACGAATACCTTAAATAAATTTTGAGAAATCTTATGTGGTCATTTCCACTCCCTTTCAATTTAACCTAGCAAGCCCGGGTCCGGTTAAAGGGACTATGACAAACCAGGGTTTTTGGAGCACACCGGCCCATGTCAATCTCCCTGCCCGGCCGGCCATACAATCTAGCATATTACCTGGTCTTTACCTTCTCCCGTTGTTTTAAGCGGTAAGATTCGGCGTTCATGTTCAGGATGTAGGACTTAAAGGTGATCCGGTCCACCAGCGCTGCGGCCAGGATATTATCACCGAATATTTCCGCCCATCTGGAGAATTCCAGGTTGGTGTTAATAATCACACTGCTGCGCTCACTCCTTTCCGATAATACCTGGAACAACAGTTCCGCGCTCTGGCGGGTAAAAGAAACATATGAGAGCTCGTCCACTATTAAAAGGTTAACCCTGGCCAGTTCTTTTAACATCCTGCTCAGCTTCTTTTCGTTTTGGGCCTCAACCAGCCTGGTGATCAGGCCGGCGGCGGTGAAAAACCTGACAGTATAACCGTTTTGGCATGCTTTTATCCCCAGGGCTATGCTCAGATGGGTTTTGCCCTTATGGAAAGCTTTCCATAACGGGAA
>JARYMK010000272.1 GCA_029907165.1 Anaerolineae bacterium | reverse complement strand
CACGCTGGCGGCCATGGACGAGGCGCGGCGCAAGGGCGCCAAGATCGTGAGCATCGTCAACGTGGTGGGCAGCATGGCGGCGCGCGTGTCCGACGGCGTCATCTACATGCAGGCAGGCCCCGAAATCGGCGTCGCATCCACCAAAGCGTTCACCACGTCGCTGGTGGACCTGTACCTGCTGGGCATGTACCTGGGGCAGAAGCGCGGGCGGCTGGACAGGGAGCGTTCCCTGGCGCTGGCCCAGGACCTGGCCGAACTGCCCAACCTGATGGGGAGCGTCCTATCCAACGGCCACGAGTACGAGGCGTTGGCGCAGTTGTTCTACGAGAAGGCCGACTTCCTATACCTGGGGCGTGGCATCAACTACCCCATCGCCCTGGAAGGCGCGCTGAAACTCAAGGAGATTTCCTACATCCACGCCGAGGGCTATCCCGCCGGCGAGATGAAGCACGGCCCCATCGCCCTGATTGACGACCACATGCCGGTCATGATCATCGCCATCCGCGACCGCGTGTACGAGAAGATCATGGGCAACGTGGAAGAGGTCAAGGCGCGCAACGGCATCGTGCTGGCGCTGGGCACGCAGGGCGACACGCACCTGGCCGAGAAGGCCGACCATGTGCTGTACGTGCCGCCCTTGCCCGAACTCCTGTCGCCGGTGGTTACGGTGATCCCGCTGCAACTGTTCGCGTACCACATGGCGGTGCGCCGCGGGTGCGACGTGGACCAGCCTCGCAACCTGGCCAAGAGCGTTACGGTGGAGTAACGCGCGCCTGCAGGGTGAGCGGCGTTTGGATCGCGAAGGGCGCGAGGTGCGCGGTTCCCTCTCCCGCTGGGAGAGGGCTAGGGTGAGGGCGGCGTTTAGACCGCCAAACCTGCGAAAGAACGCGAAGGGCGCGAGGTGCGCGGTTCCCTCTCCCGCTGGGAGAGGGCTAGGGTGAGGGCGGCGTTTGGACCGCCAAA
>JARYMK010000271.1 GCA_029907165.1 Anaerolineae bacterium | reverse complement strand
CGGCTGCCGCAGAATGTCACCTCGTCCGGCGTATAGACGTGCCGCAGGAACCGCTCACCCCAGCGGTCGAGCGCAGCCGCGATCCGGTCGATCTCGATGATGTCAACGCCCACGCTGATCATATGGCCGCCATCCGGGCCGGAGCCTCATGAGCCGGCCAGGCGGCCCGACACAGCCGGGATCGCCTGTGGCTGAAGGTATCCTCGTCCGACGCCGCGATAGACAAAGCCGAGTGCGGCCATGCGCTCCGGCTCATAGATGTTCCGGCCGTCTACCATAATGGGTCGACGCATGGCGTCGCGAATGCGCGGCAGGTCGAGATGCTTGAACTCGTTCCACTCCGTCGCAATGACGAGGGCGTCGGCTTCTTCGGCGACCTCATAGGGATCCTGGCAGAGGACCACGTCGCTAAGTATGCGCCGGGCGTTCTCCATCGCCACTGGATCGTAGGCCTTGATGCGTGCCCCTTCGTGCTGCAGCAGATGGATCAGCTCCACCGCTGGGGCCTCGCGCATGTCGTCGGTGTTGGGCTTGAAAGCGAGGCCAAGGATGCCGATGGTCTGCTCGTCCAGCTTGCCGAGCAGGTCGCGCAGCTTTTGCACGAGCGAGCGCCGCTGGTCGGCGTTGATCTCGAGGACGGCGCGCAGGAGCTGAGGGTGGCAGCCATGGACGGCAGCCATATGGGCGAGGGCGCGAACGTCCTTGGGGAAGCAACTCCCGCCAAAGCCCAGCCCAGCGTCGAGAAAGCTCGGTCCGATGCGCTTGTCGTAGCCCATGCCTGCGGCCACCTCTTTGACATCGGCGCCGAGGCGCTCACAGATGGCGGCGATCTCGTTGATGAAGGATATGCGGCTGGCGAGGAAGGCGTTGGAGGCGTACTTGATCATCTCGGCCGTGCGCAGGTCGGTGACGATGATAGGTGCCCGCAGGGGCAGGTACAGCTGCGCGACCTTCTCCGCTGCCTCCCGGTTGAGCGAGCCCAGAACGACGCGGTCGGGGTTGAGAAAGTCGCTCACCGCCGAGCCCTCGCGCAGGAACTCGGGGTTGGAGACCACCCAAAAGTCAACCCCGTTGTGGCGGTGGCGGTTGATGATCTCGGCCACCCAGTCGCCCGTGCCGATGGGGACGGTGCTCTTGTTGACGATGATCATGGGATGGTCC
>JARYMK010000270.1 GCA_029907165.1 Anaerolineae bacterium | reverse complement strand
CCGTCGGGCTGAAGGGACAAAGCCCTGCGGGCTCGGTCAGCCCCAACGGGGCTTCGCCCCTTCAGCGCGGGGGTTCAGCCCCGCGCGGACGCACCCTCACCCTAGCCCTCTCCCAGCGGGCGAGGGGATTTTTGCGGCCTACATCCCCGCCAACAGGACCGCCAATATCGCCTTCTGGGCGTGCATGCGGTTCTCGGCCTGGTCAAACAGGACCGAATGCGGCCCGTCCGCCACCTCGTCGGTGATCTCCTCGCCGCGGTGCGCGGGCAGGCAGTGCTCCACGATGACGTCGGGCTTGGCCAGGGCGACCAGCGCCGCGTTGACCTGGTACGGCGGGAACACCTTGAGCCGCTCCTCGCGCTCCTTCTCCTGGCCCATGCTGGTCCACACGTCGGTGTAGATGACATCGGCACCGCGGACGGCCTCGGTCGGGTCGTGGGTGGTCAGGATGCGGCTGCCCGTGCGCTGGGCCAGGGCCCGTGCCTTCTCCACCACCGCCTGCGGGAGTTCGTACCCAGGCGGCGTGGCGATGGCGAAGTTCATCCCCACCTGCGCCGTGGCGAAGGCCAGCGACGTGGCCACGTTGTTGCCGTCGCCGACAAAGGCCAGCGTCAGGCCCTTGAGGCGGCCCTTTTTCTCCATGACGGTGAGCAGGTCGGCCATGGCCTGGCAGGGATGGTTGTAGTCCGACAGGCCGTTGATGACGGGCACGCGCGAGTAGGCCGCCAGTTCCTCAATGTGCCTGTGGTCAAACACGCGGGCCATGATGCAGTCCACGTAGCGGCTTAGGACGCGGGCCACGTCGGCCACGCTCTCGCGCTTGCCCAGGCCGATCTCGTCGGGCGAGAGGTAGAAGGCGTACCCGCCCAGTTGGTGCATGGCCATCTCAAACGAGACGCGGGTGCGCAGCGACGGCTTCTGGAAGACCATGGCCAGCGTCTTGCCCTGGAGAATGGGCCGGTTGCCGCCCTGCTTCCACTCGGCCTTGAGTTGGACCGCCACGTCCAAAATGTGCTGGATTTCTTCCGGCGTGAAGTCAGATATGGCGATAAAGTGCTTCATTTCCACCCTCCTGAGCATAGTATAGCATACACCGGCGGCGTGAACAACTTGGGGGAGGCTGGCGCGGGCGTAGCCTGCTACGCCCCTACACGCGGCGGGGGTTGGCCCTGCGCGGACGCACCCTCACCCTAACCCTCTCCCAGGGGGTTCAGGGGCGGACAGCATTGAAATCCGAGTGAAGATTTTCAAACTCTGGGCGGCATGCGCACCTTCCAAATATGAAG
>JARYMK010000026.1 GCA_029907165.1 Anaerolineae bacterium | reverse complement strand
TCCATCCCCTGCCCGCCGAGCCTCTGCCCCCAGCCTGTTTCGGGCTGCTGGCGCACGTGAAAGCCTACGAACTCCTCACGGTAGAGACGGCTGTTCACGGAGACCGTCGCGCGGCCTACCAGGCACTGCTGGCCCACCCGCTGGGCCCGCCAGCCGACCGCGTGCGCGCGGTGCTTGACGACATGCTGGCGACCCACCGACAGTACCTGCCGCAGTTCTGGGATTGCTAGGAGGGTACGGGCGATGACGCGGTACTTCCTGGGAGTGGACATTGGCGCGAGCAAGAGCCACGCCCTCATCGCCGACGAACACGGCCACGCCGTGGGACTGGGCATCGGCGGCCCAGGCAACCACGAAGTGGTGGGCTACGAGGGCCTGACCGCCACCCTGAACGCCATCACCGATGAGGCCCTGCGGACGGCTGGCGTCTCCAAGACGCAGGTGGCCGCCGCGGGTTTTGGAATTGCGGGGTACGACTGGCCGTGTGAAGATGAACCCACCCGCCGCGCCATTGAGACCCTCGGCCTGGCCGTGCCCTACCAGTTCGTCAACGATGCGGTGCTCGGCCTCATCGCGGGCGCGACTAGGGGCTGGGGCGTGGCGGTTGTCTCGGGCACATCTTGCAATTGCCGCGGGCGCGACGCCCAGGGGCGCGAAGGCCGCGTTACCGGCGCCGGCCCCGCCTTTGCCGAATACGCCGGCGCGGCCGAACTGGTCGGCAAGGCGGTGCAGGCGATAGCCCTCGCCTGGAGCCTGCGCGGCCCGCAGACCCGCCTGACGGACGCGTTCATCGCCCTGACCGGCGCCGCCGACGCGACCGACCTGATGGAGGGCCTGACGCAGGAGCGATACCACCTGACGGCCGACGCCGCGCAGGCGGTGTTCCGGGTCGCAGCAGAAGGCGACGCCGTAGCGCAAGACATCATCCGATGGGCGGGCCGCGAATTAGGCAGTCTGGCGGTGGGCGTGATTCGCCAACTTGGGATTGAAGCGTTGGAGTTTGAAGTCGTACTCGTTGGCAGTATGTTCAAGGGCAGCCCGCTGCTCACCGACGAAATGGCCGGCGTTGTCCACGACGTAGCGCCGGGAGCGAACTTGGTGCGGCTGGCTGCGCCCCCTGTGGTGGGGGGCGTGTTGCTGGCCATGGAGCAGATTGGACTGGACACGGCCGGGGTTCGGGAGCGCCTGATGGCTTCCGCCAACAGGCTATTCGCAGCCCGTCGCGCTAGCAGCCACGAATGAACCCCACCTACGTGGCAGGCGGCCCGTCGATGCTAACCTCCACCCGCACTTCTCGGCAGCCTTCCTCTGGAATCGGCACCACATTCCCCCGCACCGGCCTGCCATCCACCCGAATGGACACCTCGCTTCCCGCACCCACGCGGCGCGCCGACACGCGGTAGCGGACGCCTCGGAACACCCGGGTGGCCTCAAACCCGCGCCAGTCGTTGGGAACCACCGGCGCAATGCGCAAGCCGTGCAATGTGGGGCGGATGCCCAGCATCCACTGGGTAATCGCGACGTAGTTCCAGGACGCCGTGCCCGTCAGCCAGGAGTTCTTGGCCTCGCCGTGGGTTGGTGCGTCGCGCCCGGCGATCATCTGGGCATACACATACGGCTCGCAACGGTGCACCTCGCTCATCCCCTCGCGGGCCGAGGGATTGATGCGCGTGTAGTAGTCGTGCGCCTGATCGCCGTGCCCGAGGATGGTTTCGGCGATCATGATCCACGGGTTGGTATGGCAGAAGATGCCTGCGTTCTCCTTGTATCCCGGTGGGTACGAGGAGATTTCGCCCAGATGCACATGGTAGCGGGTGTAGGCAGGCTGGTGCAGCAGGATACCGTGAGGAGTCGCCAGGCGCTCCTGCACCGAAGCCAGGGCCTTCTCGGCATACCCGTTGTCCAGGCCGATGCCCGCCATCACGCACATCCCCTGCGGCTCAATGTAGATTTGGCCTTCCACGCACTCGCGAGACCCCACCTTGCCGCCAAAGGCATCGTAGGCGCGCAGAAACCACTCGCCATCCCATCCATGCGCCAGGACCGCATCCGCCATGCGCGCGGCCGCCTGCTCATACCGCCGCGCCGCCCCCTCATCGCCGCGCTCCAGCGCAATCCCGGCCATCTCCCTCACCGCAAGGACGAATAACGCCGCGATAAAAACCGACTCGGCCGTGTCGCTGTCGGAAATGGGGGCGGTCTGAAACGAATCCCCTGGCTCGGTGGAGAATGTATTGAGGTTCAGGCAGTCGTTCCAGTCGGCGCGGCCGATGAGCGGCAGGCCATGCGGGCCAAGGCGGTCAAGGGTGTACTGAAGGCTGCGGCGCAGGTGCTCGTAAAGCGGCTCCTCGGACCCCGGCTCGTTGTCGTAGGGAACGGCCTCGTCCAGGATGGAGGGGTCGCCGGTTTCCTTGAGATACGCCGCGACCGACAGGACAAGCCACAGCGGGTCATCGTTGAACCGGTCGCCGATGGCTTTGTTGCCGCGCCCGGTGAGCGGCTGGTACTGGTGGTACGCCCCACCCGACTTCAACTGCGTCGCAGCCAAGTCCAGAATCCGGCGCCGCGCTCGCTCTGGCAGCATGTGAACGATGCCCAGCACGTCCTGGTTCGCATCGCGGAAACCGATGCCCCGGCCGATCCCCGACTCAAAGAACGAGGCCGAGCGCGACAGGTTGAACGCAACCACACACTGGTAGGCGTTCCAGATGTTCACCATGCGGTTGGTGTGAGGGTCTGGCGTGTCCACCTGCAATGCGGACAGAAGCCCGTCCCAGTAGCCGCGCAGCGACTCAAAGGCCGCATCCACCCCGTGCGGGTTCAGGTACTTCGCAATCACCGGCGCGACGGTTCGCTTGTTGAGAATCTGCGAGTCGGGCGGGTCAAACTTCTGGTCGGGCGGGTTCTCGTGATACCCCAGCAAGAAGATGACGCGGCGGCGCTCCCCAGGCCGGAGCGAGACGCGGACATGATGCGACCCCATGGGTGCCCAGCCGTGCGCCACAGAGTTAGCGGACCGCCCGCGCTCCACAACCAGCGGCCTGTCCCAGCCGCGATACGGGCCTAGAAACGCCTCGCGCTGAGTGTCAAACCCGGCCAGCGGCTCCGAGCAAGCGAAGAACGCAAAGTGGTTCCGCCGCTCGCGGTATTCGGTCTTGTGGTAGATGACGCCATCCGCAACCTCCACCTCGCCGGTGCTGAAGTTGCGCTGGAAGTTCGTGGCGTCGTCCCAGGCGTCCCACAGGCAGAACTCCACAGCGGAGAAGACCGACAGGTCGCACGGCGCATCCCGCAGATTCGCCAGAGTCAGGTCCCATATCTCCAGGTTCCCACCCGGCGGCACGAAATATCGGGTGTCCGCGCGGATTCCCCGGAACGTGGACCCGATGACGGAGTAGCCGAGCCCGTGGCGGCACGTGTAGCCCTCAGCGTTATGTCTAGTCGGCTGCCACGAGGGCGACCAGAACTCGCCGGTAGCGTCGTCGCGGATGTAGAGATACCGCCCGCCCTCGTCGGTGGGCACGTTATTGTAGCGGTAGCGGGTGATTCGGCGAAGGCGCGCGTCGCGGTAGAACGAGTAGCCGCCAGCCGTGTTGGAGATGAGGCCGAAATACGCCTCGGTGCCCAGGTAGTTGAACCAGGGGAGCGGCGTGTCCGGGCGGGTGATCACGTACTCGCGATGCTCGTCGTCAAAGTAACCGTACTTCACTGCCGCCCCCTGTTCTTCAATCCACGACCCTGTTGCTTTCCATCACACGGCGGTACCAGTAGGCGCTGGACTTGGGGATGCGCCGCTGGGTGGCGTAGTCCACGTAGATGATGCCAAAGCGCGGGCCGTAGCCGAGCGCCCACTCAAAGTTGTCCAGGAGTGACCACACGAAATAGCCGCGCAGGGGGACGCCCTCGGCCATTGCCCGCGCCGCCGCCAGCAGATGCCGCTTGAGATACGAGATGCGCTGCGGGTCGTCCACCTGCCCGTCGGGGCCCACCCGGTCATCGTAGGCCGCGCCGTTCTCCGTGATGAACAGGGCCCGGAAGGCATAATCCCGATGCAGGCGCATGAGCAACTCGTAGAGCCCCTCAGGGCAGACTTCCCATCCCACAGCGGTGCGCTCCGCGTTGGGAAACACAGTCGGCGGGTCGTTCTCCGATTCCGGCACGGCATCGCTTCGGGCGATGGTACGCGCGTAGTAGTTCACGCCCAAGAAGTCCAACGGGGCGGCGATGGCCTCCAGGTCGCCAGCCTGCACAAACGGCATCGGTCGGCCGAAGTGTCGCACCATGTCTTGCGGATAGCCGCGGCCCGCGAGCGGGTCAATGAACCATCGGTTGATGAGGCCGTCCCTCACGCGAGCCGCCTCTGCATCGGCCTGGCTTGGCGAAGCAGGGACAACCGCCGTCAGGTTGAGGGCAATGCCCACCTGTGCACTCGGGGCGTTGTGCCGAATAACCGGCACCGCCCAGCCATGGGCGAGCAGGAGGTGATGAGCGGCGGCCAGCGCCTCATCCAGGCTGGTGTGGCCGGGCGCGTGGCGTCCTTCCAGATAGCCGATGAACGCGCTGACCCACGGCTCGTTCAGCGGCATCCAGTGTTTGACGCGGTCGCCCAGGCTACGGCTGGCTAGGTCGGCGTACTCGGCGAAGGCCTCGGCCGTAGCACGGGCTGGCCACCCGCCCTTGTCCTGCAGCGCCTGGGGCAAGTCCCAGTGGTACAGCGTCGCGAACGGCGTGATTCCCGCATCCAGGAGCGCGTCCACAAGGCGGCTGTAGAAATCAAGCCCGCGCGGGTTGACCCGACCACGGCCCTCGGGCAGCAGCCTTGGCCAGGAGATGGAGAAGCGATAGGCCCGCAGGCCCAATTCGCGCATCAGCGCCACGTCCTCGCGCCAGCGGTGGTAGTGATCGCAGGCCACGTCGCCCGTGTCGCCGTTGGCGATTCGCCCGGGCGTGTGGCAGAACCGATCCCAGATGCTTTCGCCCTTGCCGTCCTCGTTCCACGCGCCTTCTATTTGGTACGACGAGGTTGCCGCTCCCCAGATGAACCCCTTGGGGAATACGACCTGCGACGAGTCTGCACCGGGCATGGGCGAACCTCTCAAAGGGAATTGGTTTTGACGAAATCCACGACGTCATCTACTTTCCCGAAGGCCAGGCACGTAACGGTGTCCGCGCCTCCGTAGTAGATGGCGAGCCGCCCCGTCGGCGGGTCGCACAGCGCCGCGCAGGGGAAGACAACATTGGGCACGTCGCCCACGCATTCGTAGTACTCTCTGGGGTTCAGCAGGTAGGGGCGCGTCCTGTAGATGACCTTCCAGGGCTGCTCCAAATCCAATAGCGCCGCGCCGAAACTGTACACGAAGCCGTTGCACGAGGTCAGCACCCCGTGGTAGAATAGAAGCCACCCCTCCGACGTCTCAATCGGCGTCGGCCCTGCGCCCACCTTGGTGGACTGCCACCCGTCCACCGGAGACATGACGTGGCGGTGATGTCCCCAGTGGATCATGTCCGGGCTTTCGCTGTAGAAGACGTCGCCGAAGGGCGTGTGCCCGCGGTCGCTGGGACGGCTGAGCATGGCGAACTTCCCTCGGATTCTGCGCGGGAACAACACGCCGTTGCGGTTGTACGGCAGGAAGGCATTCTCCAACTGGTAGAAGGTCTTGAAGTCATACGTGTACCCCACGCCGATGGTCGGCCCGTAGTAGCCGTTGCACCAGGTAACGTAGTACCTGTCCTCCAGCCAGCACACGCGGGGGTCGTAACCATAGACGAAGGTCCCGATCTCCTCGTCGTCGCAGTGGAAGCGGATACGCTCCGGCTCAATGTGCCAGCGCACGCCATCGGTGCTGAAGCCGGCATGGAGTTGCATGCGGCGCGCGGTGTTGTCGCACCGGAACACGCCCGCGAAGCCGTCGCCAAACGGCACCACGGCGCTGTTGAAAATGCTATTGGCATCGGGCACCGCGTCGCGCGTGATGATGGGATTTCGCGCGGAGCGCCACAGGACTTCGCGGCTTCCCGCGGGGCGCTCCTCCCAGGGGATATTCGGCAGTTCCGGCCCGATGACCCGCACCATTGCCACCACCTCATCCGAGTTTCGCTGCTTGTCCTCTATGCATAGCGCCCGCACGCGACGAAATGATCATCGTCCACGGCCACCAGCGCGGGCCGCTGCGTCCGGCAGAGTCTATCCCTCGTCGCCTCCGGGCACCTGTCGTAGTATACACAACCGGCCGCGCTCTCCAAGTGCTTGCCCCTCAATTCAATCTCCACCTGCTCCCACTTCTTGTCCAGGCGCGGCGCAGAGGCCATGAGCATCCGCGTGTACGGATGGAGAGGCGTCCCGAATATCCGTTCCGTAGCGCCCATCTCCAGGATGCACCCCTGGTACAGGATGACTGCCCGCTCGCTGATGTAGTAGCCCAGCGAGAGGTCGTGCGTGATGAACAGGATGGACAGGCCGCGCGACTTGAGGTCGGCCAGCAGGTTGAGCACATCCACCCGCGTGGAAGCGTCCAGCATGCTGATAATCTCGTCGGCCACCAGGAACTCAACATCCAGAAGGAGCGCGCGGGCGATGAGGAACCGCTGGAGTTGTCCGCCGCTCAGTTGGTGGGGGAACTTGCCCAGGACCTGGCCAGGGTTGAGGCCCACGGCCCGCAGCGCATCCTCCACACGGCCCTGCCACTCCGAGGGCGCGATGGTCGGGAAGAACTCGTCGCGGATGAGACGGAACACCCGATCCGCCTTGAAGATTGGGTTGTAGGAACTGAACGGGTCTTGGAAGACGCCCTGAACTCTGCGGTAGTATTCCTTCAACGCAGGACCTTTGAGTGTAGAGATGTCCACGTCGTTGAAGACAATGCGCCCCGAAGTCGCCGGGATGAGGCGCAGGATCATCTTGCCGATGGTACTCTTGCCGCTGCCGCTCTCGCCGATGAGCGAGACCACCTCCCCATCGCGCACGTCAAAACTCACATCGTGCACCGCCACGAGGGCGCGACCCCCGAAGGTTCCCACCCTGTACACCTTGGACACGTGCTCAAGCGTCAGCATCCTCGCCCAACTCCTTCCAGCAGGCAACAAAGTGGCCAGGCTCAAGTTCTACGAAGGGCGGCGCCTCCAGGCACTTCTCAAAGGCGACAGAGCACCGCTCGCGGAAGCGGCACCCGGCGGGCGGGTCAAGGAGCAATGGCGGCCTGCCCGGGATGCCCGAAAGCCGCCTTTTGGCATATCGGACACCAACCTCCGGCAGCGACGCGATGAGGAGTTTCGTGTACGGGTGCCGCGGCGCGCGGATGATGACGTCGGTGGGGGCCTTCTCCGCCAGTTGGCCGGCGTACATGATGAGGATGGTGTCGGCGATCTGGTAAAGGATGGAGATGTCGTGGGTAATGACAATGAGGCTCTTCACAAACCCGCGATCCCGGAACCCAACCAGCATCTCCGCCACGGCCTTCTGCGTGGACACGTCCAGCGCCGACGTGATCTCGTCGGCGATGAGCAGCGACGGATTGAGCAGCGTGGAAAGGACCATCACCACCCGCTGCTTCATGCCCCCTGACAGTTCTATGGGATACATCTTCAACACGTCGTGCGACAGTTCCACCAGGTCCAGCCTTCGCTTGAGTTCGGGAATCATGGCGGCGAAATCCACCCCCTTGGAACCAAGTAACTCCGCCACCATCTTGCCGACCTTGCGCGTAGGGTTCAGCGCGTTCATCGCATACTGCGGAATGACGGAGAGTCGCGAGAACCGGTAATCGCTCATTCGCCTCGCGTCGTCAATCGGGAGCACTTCGCCATCCAGCCTGACCTGCCCCCGCACAAACCGCATGGGGGGAACCAGGCGAATCAGGCTGTTGGCCAGCGTGGACTTGCCACAGCCCGATTCGCCGGCCAGCCCCATAATCTCGCCGTCGGCGATGGAGAAGGTCGCATCCTCCAGGGCCTGGACGTCGCCCCGCAAGGTCTGATAGTAAACCGTGAGGTTGTCCACTTGCAGGCTCATCGTCTCACATCTCCCGGAGTTTGGGATTGAAGACCTCGTCCAGCCCCACGTTCGTTACGTACAGGGCGCCCACGATGGCCATAATGGCCAGGCCCGGCGGAATGAACCACCACCATATCCCGAGCAGGAGCGCGCCCCACAGCACCGCGTTGTTCATCATCAGGCCCAGCGACACCGCGTTCGTCGGCCCCAGCCCGATGAAGTCCAGCGTGGCCGCATTGAGAATCGCCCCGCCGAACTGAAGGATGAACACGAGCAGCAAGTACGACATCATATTGGGCGCGACCTCGGTGAAGATGATGCGCCACGGACTCATCCCGCTGAGCCGAGCCAGGTCAACGAACTCCCTGGATCGCAGCGAAAAGGTCTGGGCGCGGATCGCGCGGGCCGCCCACGGCCACGCCGTGCACCCGATGAAGATGCTCTCGGTCAGGATTCCCCGCACCTTGAGATACGCCGCGATGATGAGCAGGATGGCCAGCGTCGGGATGACGAGGACGATGTTGGTGATCATGTTCAACACCTCATCCACGATTCCGCCGCGATAGCCCGCAGTGAAGCCGATGAGGATGCCGATCAACGTCCCCAGTCCCCCGCCCACGACACCCACCAGGAAGGTGGCCTTGAGACCATACACGAACTGGGTAAAAACGTCCTGCCCGAACATCGTCGTGCCGAACCAGTGCTTGGCAGAAGGCGGCTGCGCTCCAAGGGGGTTCACGTAATCATACGGAGCATAGTGCGTCAGCAGCGGGCCTACAAACGTCAGCACCAGGAAGAACAGGATGACGCTCAGCCCCACCCGCAGTTTGTTGTTCCGCAGAGCGAAGTAGAGGGTCTCGCTCCTCACTTTTCGCTTCGTCATGCCGACTCACCTACCATGCCCAGTCTTGTGCGCGGATCCACGATCACGTAAGCAATGTCAATCGCGAAATTGGCCAGGAGCACGCCGATGATGATGAACAGGAAGCACCCCTGGATCAGGAAGTAGTCCTGGTTCTGAATGGCCTGCAGAATCAGGTAGCCGATGCCAGGGTAGGAGAACACCACTTCCGTTACAAGCGCGCCCGCCACGATCACACCCAGGTCCAGCGACAGCCCCGTGATCTGGGGGAGGATGGCGTTCCTGAAGGCGTACTTGCGGATGAGCCCGCGCGGCGCGCCTAGCGCTTCCAGATAATGAGAATAGTCCGCTTCCAGTTCGTAGATAATCATGTTCCGCATGCCGATGGCCCACCCGCCGAATTTCACGAGGAAGATGGACGCAAACGGCAAGAACCAATGCTTCAAAACGCTGCCGATGAAAGCCCAGGACAGATGAGGCCTCATGGAGAAACTGTACGCGCCGGCAATGGGGAAGATGCCCAGGACCACCCCGAAGAGCCAGGCCAGCAAGATGCCAAGCCACATGTAGGGGGTAGCCGTGAGAATATAGCCAAGCGGCAACAGGGTGTTGTCCAGCCACTTGTTCCGCGCCGCGAACGCCCCAAACCAGTTGCCCGCGAACCAACTCAGCAGAATGGCAGGCAACAGCAGAAAGACATCATACGGCACGGCCCTCATGATCACCTTGATCACCGGCTGAGGGAACAGGTACACACTAGTCCCTAGGTCGCCGTGGAAGATCGCCACCCAGAAGTTCAGGTACTGTTGCCAGACCGGGACATCCAGACCGAAGGCACGGGTGTAGTACCCGTGCATCACCTCCACCGCCTCGGCGTGGAGCGCTGCGCGGGACAGCATGGTCTGCACGGGATCGCCCGGCATGAACCGCGGAATCAGCCAGTCAATCGTAACCGCCAAGAAGAAGGTCAGCACATAGATGAGCAGTTTGCGGCCCAAATAGCGTCTCACGTCCGCTCCTCCCCGCACGTAGACCTAGAAGACCACCGCCCCTCCCGCATGTGGCAAGGAGGGGCGGCGTCTCATGGGTCTACCGGAGCCACTCCAGCCACTTCGGCTATTGCGCCGGCTTCAACTCGGTGAGCGTGATAAGCCCGCCCATCTGCCAGTAGCCGGCCCAGGTGCACGGGAGACGGCTCGGCGTGTTGGACGACTCCGTCGGCCAGTTGGTCCAGACTGCGTCGCTGTACTGAGCCCAGAGGCCGTTGTACCACAGCGGGATAACGGGCATCTCGGTGAGCATCAGTTCCTGAATCTGCGAGCAGACGGCCTTCATCCCGGCCTCGTCGCTGGACGGGGTCGCGGCCAGTTTGTCCACCAGGTCAAACATCTTCTGGTTGTTCCACCGGCCGAAGTTGCCGCTCCCCATGACGTCCTGGATGGGATGCCGGAACAGCAGGTTGTACAGCGTCCACGGCGTGTTGCTCATGCCGGCCCAGTTGTTGAGCGTCATGTCAAACGTGCCGGTGGTGAGGGCCGTGTTCCAGGCACCGTAGTCCGGCGTGGCGTCCTTGAGGTTGATGCCTGCTGCCTGGGCGCTCTTGGCGATAATCTTAATCGCCTCCATCCAGTCTGTCCAGCCGAACGGGCATGTAACCTCCAGTTCAATCTTGGAGCCGTCGGGCGCCTCCACGAACCCGTCGCCGTTGACATCCTTGTAGCCGGCGGAAGCCAGAATCTGCTTGGCCTTGGCCGTGTCAAAGGTGAAGCCCAATTTGGCCACCACGTTCTTGTCCACGTACTTCTCCAGCGACGGGAGAAGCCCGGTGGGGTTGGCGGCCTTGACCAGGCCCGCGTAGGCCACGTTGACGATGTCGCCCGTGTTGATGGAGAACGCCAGGGCCTTGCGGAAGGCGGCATCATCCATGGGCTTCTTGGTCGTGTTGAGGAACAGGACGGCGGTGTTGGCCGAGAGCATGTACGGCGGCCCGGCGAAGTAGGTCTTCACATACCCCTTCTCCGACAGCGTGGCGATGCCGGGCAGGAAGTTGTTGCTCAGGTCCACTTCGCCCTTGACGACAGCACCCAGCGCGACGTTGTTGCTGGAGAAGCGCATGTCCACGATCCGCTTGGGCGCCGGCTTCATGCCCAGCAGTTTGGTGGCCCACCAGTTCTCGTTGCGCACCCAGACGTTGCGGTCTTCGCTGTGCGTCTCATACAGGTACGCACCCGAGCCGACGGGCTTCTCATTGGTGCCGGAAGTAATTTGCTCCTCCGTCCGGTTCTCCCACAGGTGCTTGGGCACGATGGCGATGTTGTACAGGTTGTTGTCCCATTCCTGATAGAGCGGGTTGGTGAACTCAAACGTGATGTCGTAGTCGCTGGTCGCGGTGGCGCTCTTCAGGTACTTCCACATGGGGCTGTACCAGATGGCCGCGTACTTCTTGCCGAGTTCGTAGGTGAAAACAACGTCGGCCGCGGTCATCGGCTTGCCGTCGCTCCACGTGATGCCCTTGCGGAGTTTCAGTTCGTAGGTGTCGGCATCCACCCACTTCCCGCTCTCGACGAGCCAGGGAATCATCTTGTCGGACAGCGGATCATACAGGAATAGGGTCTCGTACACGAGCCCAATGGTCCCCGTTGTGTTTGCCTTGCTCCACGTGATGAAGGGGTTCCAGTCTGACGGTGGGCCCCACGCTGCGCCGCTCACATACAGCGTCTCGTTGCGGGGATAGGTTACCTCGGTCGGCTTCTCGGGCACGGCGGTAACGACGGGGACGGGCTCCTTGACGATTACGGTCTGGAGAACGGGCACCGTCTCCTTGACGATGACCTTCTCCGGCGTTGGCGTGGGACCGCATGCGGCGAGCATGCTCAGGATGACCACCAGCACCGAAAGGGTAGACAGCACGCGTTTCATTGTGCACTCCTCCTCGCTCTTCGGTTGGGGATCACGGGGTGATCCTGCGAATACCCACAAACGACCCGGCATCTCGGCGTGAATCCTATTTTCCTTCTTCCCCCTCCTTCTCCAGCAACTGGTGTCCGCCGCTTCATCGGCGCGCGCCGCAGGAACCCCGCACGACCAATTCGGTCGGGAGCACGAGCCGTTGCGGCACGCTCGTTGCATCCGGCGGACGGTGGATCAAGTCCAGCAAGAGTTGAACCGCTGTCCGTCCCAAATCGTCAATCGGTTGTCGCACTGTGGTAAGGGCAGGCTGCACTGCCGTAGCCACGGGCAAATCGTCAAAACTGGTGATCGCAATGTCGCCTGGCACCTCTCGGCCCTCATGGCGAAGGGCTTTGAGAACCCCCACAGCCATCACATCGCTGGCGACGAAGATGGCCGTCGGCGAGGCCGGCAGGAGACGGCGAACAGCCGCCACCCCCCCGCCCTCGCGGTAATCGCCCTCGGCGATGAGCGAGGAATCCACCGGAAGCCCGTGCGCCTCCAGCGCCATCTTGTAGCCCGTGAGGCGGTCCTGGGCGCTCAACATGCTCATCGGGCCGGTAACCGTGGCAATCCGCTTGTGCCCCAGACGAAGTAGGTGCTCCGTGGCCATGCGCGCGCCGCTCACGTTGTCCACGTCCACATAGGTAACCCGCTTGTCCGGATGTCTGCCCACCAGCACGAAGGGAATGCTGTCGCGCAGAAGGCGGGGAATCAACGGGTCGTCGCTGGTCGCAGAAGCCACGATCACGCCGTCCAGGTAGGCGGAGCGCAGCACGCGCTGGTAGATAGCTTCCGACCCCTCCGGGCTGTTGAACAGCGAGAGCATCAGATGGTAGCGGTTCTCGTTGCATGCAGCCGTGATTCCGGCCAGCAACAGCGAGAAGAAGGGGTCCGTGAACAGAGTAGTTACGGATTCAGGGATGATGACGCCGATAATCTGGGTGCGGCGGGTAACGAGGCTGCGGGCTGCCGCATGGGGCTGGTAGCCCGTTTCGCGGATGACCTTCCAGACGCGCTGCCGGACTTCGTCGCGGACATTGGGGTCATCGTTGACCACGCGCGACACGGTGGAGCGGGAGACTCCGGCCAGTTTGGCGATCTGCTCAAGCGTGAGCGCCATCGCGCCTCCTGGGAGCGCTCCCAATCCCTCCCATTTGAAAAGCCCCGGAAATCAGGGGCGATGCTGGGTACTACGCAGATACATTGGGAGCGCTCTCAATACTAGTATACACAACATTTCTGCGTTTGTCAAGGGGGTTTTGTTTAAAAATTTAACCGATTTCGCGCCCTGCGCCCTGCCCCGGTCTATGTCCCGCGCAGGATCGCCGCCACCTCCGGCGTTACCCACACGGCCGCGCCCGTTGTGTCCACCACCATGTCGCACAGTTCCATCTGCGGCCGGTAGCACTTCTCGGCCATCAGGAACTGCTCCTTGAAAAACCGGTTGCGGAAGTACGAGGGCTCGTACTTCTTGCGGTAGTCAATGTCGCGCTTCCACTTCCGCTTCAGGCGGATGGGGTCGTCGGTGAGATACACGACTTTGATGCCGATGAGGTGCGCCACCTCCTCAATAAGAAACGGGATGTTGCCCTCAATGAAAACGATGTCCGCCGGCTCAATCTCCAGGGGCGCGCAACCCGGCTTCAGATTGCCATCCAGGTCATGGCTGGACGTGGCGAACACGAAATCGTAGCGGGGGATCGCGATCCGCTTGCCGCGGGTGATGTCCTCCAGCGCGCGCCGCAACAGGCCCAGATGGATGGCCGCTTGCCCAGGGTGTAGATTCCCTTCGCCTCCCGATAGTCCCGGTCGGTCAGGAAGTTGTCCATCTCAATAGATGTGGTGTCCCGACCGCGCCCCTCCAGAAATGCGCGCAGCCGCGTCACAATCTCCGTCTTGCCCGATGCGGTCGGCCCGGCAATCGCCAGCACGATGGGCGTCCCTTTGGCCGCGATGAGCCGCCAGACGCTCTCCATGAAGAACGCATCCACCTCGGCATTGGCCTCGCGGAACTCCTTGTAGCCCAAATCCTGCCTGCCCTCAAAAGCCACCTGCCGCTTCGGGAACTGCCGAAACGGCGCGCCGCCCAGACGCGCGACGATGCGCTCCGTGAAGTAGGTCGTCCGGTGCAGAAAGTAGAACCCCCGGATGTCAAAGTAGAAATGGGTCCGCACCCAGGGGACGGGATACTCCCCCGTAACCAACCCCACGAACACCATCTGGGCCAGCCGCACGATGGTGGGGTCCAGCACGATGCGGTCGTCCACGCGCGGCTTGATCTGAATGGACTCGTAGAACGCCGCCGTGTTTACCCGCTCCTCAATCGCCGCCATCGGCTCCGGCGTTACCGACGCCCAGCCGCCTTCGGGGTGCAGGTTGTCCAGGGCGTAGCGGAACTCGTAGAGTTCCATGTCCGCCACGCCTGGGTTCACGTCCACCATGACAGCATACAGCCGCTCCGAGAACGCCAGCGGGTCGTTGAGCAACGCAGGTGCCGACATACACTCCTCCCACACTCGGCGTGATCGTTCCTCACGCGCCGTATTTGGCGATGCGTCCCGCGTTGGCCAGCGCAATGGGCATGATGTGCTTCGCGGGCAGCACGCCCAGGCTTCCGCGGGCGCAGGCCCTCTCGCCAAACTGCGCGATCCCATCGGCGCGGGCGCGCCTGGAATACAGCAGCGTCGGGACGGGGTGCCAACTGTGCGAACGCAGCACGGCGGGCGACGAATGGTCGCCGCTGACGATGACGACATCGGGCTCCAGGGCCATGAGGCGCGGCATCTGGGCGTCCACTTCCTCAATGGCGCGCACCTTGCGCCAGAAGTCGCCGCTCTCGCCTGCTGTGTCCGTCTGCTTTACATGCAGGTAGAAGAAATCAAAGTCCCGCCAGTTTCGCTCCAGCGCCGCGAACTCATCCGCCACGGACTCGCCGCCGACGTCCAGGACGGTCATCCCCACCAGCCTCGCCACGCCGCGGTACATGCCGTTGACCGCCACCGCCGCGGCCCGCAGGCCGAACATCTCGCGGAACGTCGGGATCGCCGGGTACCGTGCGAACCCCCGCAGGAGAATCATGTTCGCGGGATGCCGATCCGCCAGCAGGCGGCGCGCCTCGTCCACAAATCGGTTCACCACCCGCGCGCTCCTCTCGGAATCGGGGCGCAGCGCCTGAACCGGCAGGGGCCGCACGCCCACCTTTTGCGGGTCGGTTTCGGACAGCGCATCGCCCAGCCCATCTCCCCGCATCACAAAGGCGAACCGATGCTCCTTCACCGTCTCCACGAAGAACTGCGCGCCGTCCACCTGAATCGCGCGCAGCAACGCGGCGAGTTCGCGGCTTGTCGCGGTGGCAAGCCGCCCGGCGCGTCGGTCGGTCAGCACGCCGTCTGCGTCCACCGTGCAGAAATTGCCCCGCGCGGCCACATCCTCGGGCCGCATGTCAAAGCCGATTCCCAGCGCCTCCAGCACGCCCCGCCCGATGTCGTACTGCACCGGGTCGTAGCCGAAGATGGCCAGATGCCCCGGCCCGCTCCCCGGCGTGATCCCAGGCCCCACCGGAACCGTCAGGCCCAGCACCGACCGGGCGGCCAGCGCGTCCAGGTTCGGCGTGCGTGCGGCTTCCAGTTCTGTGGGGCCTCCCGGCTCCAGGGGCAACCCGCCCAGGCCGTCCATGATGATCATCGCGATCTTCGTGTCGGCCCGCACGATCAACCTGCGGAGCAATTCGCCATCCACGCCTGCACCCCTTACTCCAACGTCTGCCTCCTGCCCACGCCGAAGACGAGCGCATCGTAGGCTTTTCGCGTCTTGGCGTAGTTGCCATCGCGGTCCAGGGCAATCCCCCTGCCGACGCCGGTAACGATCTTGCCAATGCCAATCTCCCGGACCTGCCCTTCCGACTTCTCCAGGAGCGCCGGCGCGCTTCCGGGTTCGGTGCTCCTGCCGTCAAAGATGATGTGCAGGTACACGTCGCCAAGTCCGGCGGCCTTCGCCATGCGGAGCAGCGCCAGGGGGTACTCAATGGAGCCGTGGGAACTCTTCTCGGTCAGCAGCCCCAGCAGATGCAGCGATGTCCCCCGCTCCTTGGTCTCCCGAATGACCCTGCAGAGGGTTTCGTTGGTGTAGAACGAGCCGTCCTTCATCGCCAGGTCAAGCCGCACGTCGTCCTGCAGGATCACCCGGCCGGCGCCAATGTTGATGTGCCCCGCCTCGGAGTTGCCCGGCTTCCCCGGCTTCAGCCCCACCGCCTCGCCCGCTGCCTGCAGGGTGGAATGGGGATACCGGCGGAGCAAGCCATCCCACACCGGCGTGCGCGCCAGGAAGATGGGGTTCGTGTCATCGTCCCTGCCGATGCCCCACCCGTCCAGAATCAGCAACAGCACACGGCGGCTGCCCCATGCCCCCGCCGGCACAAGCCCCTCGCCCTGCATCGCCTCCGGCCGTGCCAGGCCCATGGCGCTCAACACCGTCGGCGCCACGTCCGCCAGGCTTCCATCGCGCGCCGCACCCACCCCGATGCCGGGGTCCACCACGATGAACGGAACGGGGTTCGCCGTGTGCGCCACGTGGGGCGACCCGTCGGGCTGCGTCATCTCCTCCAGATTCCCATGGTCGGCGGTAACGAGGGTAACGTACCCGGCGGCAAGGGCCGCGTCCACCACCTCGCCCAGGTGTCGGTCCACCGCCTCGGCGCAGGCGATCTTGGCATCGCGGCTCTGCGTGTGGCCGATGACGTCTCCGTTGGCGAAATTCGCCACGATGAGGTCATAGCCCTCCCGCACGCCCTCCACAACCCGCGCCGCGACCTGGGGCAGGCTCAACGCCGGCACCTGGTCAAACGGCACGCCCTTCGGAGACGGCACGCGCACATCCTCCTCGCCTGCGAAGGGCTGATTGTTGCCGCCGCTGAAGAAGAACGTGACGTGCGCGAACTTCTCCGATTCCGCCACGCGCAACTGGCGCAACCCCGCGCGGCTGACCACTTCGCCCAGCGTATCCCGCACCTGGGTGGGCGCGAAGGCCACCGGCAGGTCTTTGAACTTCTCGTGGTACAGGGTCAGGATGACGAAGGTCAGACTGCGGAACTCGCGCCGCGGGAAGGCATTCAGCGACGCATCCACGAAAGCCTCGGTCAACTGAATCTCGCGCTCCCCTCGGCGGCAGCAGAACACCACCGCGTCGCCATCCCGGATTCGGCCGATGGGCTCCCCGCGGGCGTCCACCAGCACGATAGGCTCCAGCGAGTAGTCTGTCTGCCCTTCCTGGTACAGTTGCCTCACGGCCTGAGCCAGCGCCACGCCCCCGCGGTCCCCTTGCTCGTCCATCGCACACCCCCCAATGCGCCGACGGCTGCCCTATGACACCGCCTGACGCGGCGGGAAGATGTCCAGCAAGTCGCTGAGGCGGCGGATGATGTAATCGGGCTTGTTCTCCGCGGCGATAGGCTCATCCGCCTCCGCCGGGTCCAGCAGCAGGATCACCATGCCGAAGCCGGCCTTCCGGGCGCCCTCCACGTCGCGCGCGGGATTGTCGCCCACATACGCCGCCCGCGCGGGTTCCACACCGGCCTGGCGAGCGCCCTCCAGGTAAATCTCCGGCCCGGGCTTGCGCCGCCCGAAGATAGACGACAGCACAACGGTCGGGAAATACGGCTTCAGCCCGTCCTCCTCCAGCCACTGAGGAATCTCCCGCTCGGTGATGGTATTGCTGATGATGCCCAGCCTGTAGCCGCGCCGCGTCAGTTCCAGGACCACGTCCTTGGCATCCGGCTGGGCGAAGCGGCGGCCCATCGTCTTGCGGTACAGAAACGTCAGTTCGCCAGCAAGCGGCGCGATCTTCTCCTCGGGGTAATCCGGCAAGAGCCAGCGCGTCCACAACTCTCGCTCCGACGCCTCATTGAGGGTCTCAAACGCCCATTTGCGATACGTCTTGTACCGCTTGTCCAGTTCGGCACAGAAGGCCTCCGGCGACTCCTGCGTGCCCACCAATTCCGCGATCCGTCGCCTGGCCTCGGCCTGGTACTCCTCGTCCTCCACCAGCACCCGCAGCGTCGCTCCAACGTCAATGAAGATTACCTCAATGTTGCGTTCCATGTCTCCCTCCAGTCTCGCGTGATCCTTGAAGATTGGCAGGTCCAGCAAATCCAGCGGCGTAGCCGCGTAGTAGTCTGCTTTGGCATCACGGTCGTAATTGACGGCGACTGTGGTCATCCCGGCCTTGCGCGCGCCCTCCAGTTCCTCGGCATCGTGCCCGACGAAAGCCGACTCCGCGGGCGTCAGGCCCGCCATCTCCAGCGCCCGCAGGTAGATGGCGGGGTCCGGCTTGTGCGCGCCCACGTCCGTAGAGCACGCCAGAACATCCACGAGCGGCGACAGCCCCAGGCTATCCAGCCAGCGCCGCTTGCGCTCAAGGGGATAAATCGTATCGGTAACGATGCCGAGGAGAAACCCTCGCTGCTTGAGCGCGGCCAGGGCCTGTCGTGCGCCGGGAATCTCCTCCACGGTGTCCGAGTGGGCGTGGATTTCCGCCACCAGCGCCTTGCGGAGAGTCGGGTCGCCGACGCCATACATCTCCAGCACGGCGTCCCAGTATTCGTCCGGAGTGATCACCCCGTTGTTCGCATCCGTCCGCAGCGCGCTCAGGCGGTCGCGGAACGCATCAACCGGTCGGGGGACGATGCCTTCGCGCTCCAAAAGTTTCAGAACAAACCGGTTGGTGGATTCGGGCCGACGGTACAGGACGCCGGCCGCGTCAAAGAAGATGCCCCTAATCGCCATGAACGGTCTCCGAGGTTGAAGTAACCAGTGGGATGATTTCTGTGAGACTGCAAATCACCGCGTCGGGCAGCGCGTCCTCTGTGCCGCGATCCGCCTTGTCGGTGAGAAACGAGCGGATTTGCACCGCCAGCCCGTAGCCCGCGCGGCGCGCGCCGATGACATCGCGCGACACCGTATCGCCCACGTAGGCGCATTGCGCCGGCGGCAGGCCCAGCAGCCGCGCCGCTTCCAGGAAGATGCGCGGGTTCGGCTTGCGCCAGCCAAACGCGGCGCTCGTGAGCACCGGGTCAAGCAGGTGCGCGATGCCGTAGGCGGCCAGTTGGCGCGGGACCACCGTGCGGCTGATGATGTTGGAAATTACACCCAGGCGGAAGCCGCGCTCGTGCAGGGCGGTGAGCACGTCGCGGGCCTCAGGGCGGAGTTTGCGAATCTGGAAGTGGGTCTCGTAGAAGTACGTCAACTCCTCGGCTGCGCCCGCCAGCCGCTCCTTGGGCAGCCCGTTGTGGGGGAAGACGTACTCGGCCCACACGCGCTCGGGCGGCAGTTCTATCTCCGTTGCTTCGCGCCACGCCTGGTAGGCAGCCATCCCCGCCACCACGGCGGATTGCAGCCCATCGGCGTCCAGGCCCGGGTCAAGCCCATGCTGACCCAGCAGGTGCTGGAGTTGCCGCGTCGCTTCCCGCCACACGGCTTCGTCGTAGTATAGGTCTTCCAGCGTACCGCCCATGTCAAAGATGAGGGCGCGGATACCAGAATATGGCATGTCAGTCCCCCGAAAGCCGCCCCGATGGCGGGAAGGTTGGCGTCCCCGGCGCAGGCCTCGCTGCGTCTCCCCCTGCGCCCCAAGCGTAGGAGCGCCAGCGACAGCGCCCAGCAATCGCTACCGCGCGGCGTTTGTTCGCGCGCAGTTATGTCTAGTCGGATTTGCCGCAGCCCAAGTACAGGTTCACCCTGCTGGGCAATACCGGGGGCGCCAGAGCGTGCGCCCCCGGCGTCGTCCAGCCTCTCACAAGCCAACGCTAATGGAGCAGGTTCATCGCCCAGAAGTCGCGCATCTTGGCGATGTTGGCGTACACGTAAGCATTGTCCTGGGTCCAGACGCTCAGTTCCTCGCGCGGGATCGCACCCTTCGGCGCGGGCACATCCTTGCGGGCCGAGTAGTCGCCGATGACGTTCCACGGCTCAAATCCCTCGTTGAGCACGAAGCGGATGAACAACTTGGCCGCGTTCGGGTGCGGTGCGCGGTTGATGACCGCGAGGTAAGCCTGGGTCTGGACGCCCATCACCGGCTTGACCCCCCTTGCAGGCGTCAAAGACCAGTTTGCCCTTGACCGTGTCGCGGTACTTGGAGTACGACGTGAACCCCACGCCGGCCTCCTTCATGCCCGGGGTGGCGAAAGCCTGCACGGCCTCATCGCCCCCTGGCTCCGGCACGGGCGAGTTCTGGGCGAACCGCTTGACCCACAGCCAGCCCGCGTCGGGCGTGTCGGGATCCAGGACCGGGTCTTTGCCGTACCGTTCCCTGTAGGCCGCCGCCAGTTCCTCCGCGTGGGCAGCGATGGTGGTCAGAATGCCCATCGTGGACGCGTCGGTCAGCGGGTCCTCAATGAACACCTTGCCCTTCCACTCGGGCTCGGTCAACTGCCACCAGTTGGTGATGGGGCAGCCATTGGGGTTGAGTTCCGTATTGTAGCCCAGCACGCGCACCCCGTAGCGGGCCACCACCAGCGGGTTGCGGGCCTCGGGCGGGATCACGTCTAGCAGATCGTCGGGCACGAAGGGGATGAGGTACCCCTTGGGCAGAAGGTCGCCGAAGATGTCCGGGCCGCCGCCGGAGAACCACACGTCTCCGATATAGGCCCCGGCCTTCTGCTCCTCGCGCACCTTGATGACCGCGTCATCGCCGCCCAGGTCGTACCCTTCCACCTTGATTTCGGGGTACTTCTCCATGAACAGGGCCGCGGCCTTCTCAATACGAGAGGAGTTGGCGTACACGATGACCTTGCCTTCCTTCTTGGCCGCCGCCTCAATGGCCGCCCAGTCCTGCTTGGCCGGGGCGAACTTGCCCAGTTCCGCCGCCTTGAGCCACTGCTCGTCGGGCGTCAGCGTCGGCTCAGGCGTTGGCGATGGCGGCTGGGTGGGCTGCTGCGGCGCGGTGGTGGGCGCCGGCTTCGGTGTCGGCGTCGGTGTCGCGGGCGCCGCGCACCCCGCGATGAGCACAACCAGCATACAGACCGATAGAACCTTCACCAGTGTCTTCATTTCTCCCTCCTGACAGTGCTAGGATAGAACGGAAACCCTTGGACCCACCGCATTGCGTCTCTCTTCGTTCTCGCCTCCTTTCCGCTCGTGAAACACCGCGCCCTGTCAAAGGCGCGCCCCCGTGGGAAGCATTTACACCTTCCGAACCGCTACCAGATTGCCCGTCGCTCCGTCGTACAGGTTGATCATCTGCGGGTCAAACTTCAGCCACACGCTATCATCCATCTTGATGGGGCTAATGCCCGGAACGCGGATGGTAACCTCGCGCTCGCCCGTGCGGGCCACGATGATGGAATCCGCCCCCGACGGCAGCACCGAATAGACCGTGAACTTCACCGCGCCTGGCGTCGGTTCTGTATACGCGGCGATGTCCTCGGGGCGGATCGCCAGAACCACCTTCCCTTCCACCCCCTGCGTGTCCATCGCCACCTTGAACTCGCCCAGGTCCACACACCCTTGCCCGTCCACAACCCCTTCCAGCAGATTCACCTTCGGGTTGCCAATGAAGTCGGCCACGAACAGATTGGACGGGCAACGGTACACGCGGTCGGGCGTGTCCACCTGCTGCAGCACGCCGTCCTTCATAACCGCGATGAGCGAGGACATGGTGAGCGCCTCCACCTGGTCGTGGGTAACGTAGATGGTGGTGGCGCCGGCCACGTAGTGCAGGCGCTTCAATTCGGCCCGCATGTCCATGCGGAGCCGCGCATCCAGGTTGGACAGCGGCTCGTCCATGAGGAACACCTTGGGGCGATACGCCAGCATGCGCGCCAACGCGATGCGCTGCTGCTGCCCGCCGCTCATCTCCCTGGGGTAGCGGTTCTCGTACCCCAGCATCTTCACCTCGGCCAGCGATTCCTTGACCCGCTTGTCAATCTCATCCTTGGGCAGTTTCCGAATCTCCAGGGCGAAACTCATGTTCTTGTACACGGTCATGTGCGGCCAGAGGGCGTAGTTCTGGAACACAAGCCCGATGTCCCGCTGCCCTGCCGGAACGGAAATCCCCCGCGCGCGAGAGAATACCAACCTGTCGCCGATGTAGATTTCGCCCTCGTCGGGGTCTTCCAGGCCCGCCACGCACCGCAACAGGGTCGTCTTGCCGCAGCCCGACGGGCCCAGCAGTGTGATAAACGTCTCGGCCTCTATGGTCAGACTCACGTTATTGACCGCAACCACATCTCCAAAGCGCTTGGTCAGGTTCTTGATCGTGATGGTTGTGCCCATGCTCCCCCCTTACATTCCTAGGCCTTTCTTCAGGCTCCCGCCTCGGAATCGCCCGATGACGAAGTTGCCGATCAGTACCAACGTAATCAGGATGAGGATGACCGCGTTGGCCATCTGCGTATCCCCGTTCTCCGTGTAGCGCATGGTCTGGCTCGCCAGCACCTGCGTCGCAGGCGTTACCAGCAGGATAATCAGCGACAGTTCGCGCATGGTGGTGATGAACGTCAGCAAGAAGCCGGACACGAAGCCGGCGCTGGTCAGCGGAAAGATGATACGCTTGAATCGCTGCCACAGGTCCGCGCCGGCAATCTGCCCCGCCTCCTCCAGTTCGCGCCCCACCTGGAGCATGGCCGACACACCGCTCCGCGCCGAATACGGGATGTGCTTCGCCACCGACACGATGACCAGCAGCGCGAACGTGCCATACAGCGGCGGAATCGGCCCCACGCGCTTGGAGAACATGGAGATATACACGGCTCCGAACGCGATCCCCGGAATGACATACGGGATGAACGAAATCTGCTCCACCAGTTTGGACAGGCGTGTGCCCCGCCCCTTCACGATGGCGTAGCCAAGGATGACCCCGAGCAGCGCCGTGAAGAAGGCCGTTACCAGCGACAGGCGGATGGAGTTCCAGGCACTGGAGTATATCTTGGGATTGCGCAGGACACCCGGCGCGCCGTTGGCGATGTTGATGTCGCTCTTGCCAATCCAGTAGTGCAGCGTGAAGTTGCTCAGGCTGTAGTTGCCGGGGTGCAGCATGAAGGTGTCGTAGGCCAGCAGTCCCAGCGGGAGCGCGATGACCAGGACCTGGAAGACGATTACGCCGGCGGCCAACACCTTGCGCCACGGGCCAAGCCGCGCCACGTGAGCCACGAACCCGCGCCCGCCGATGGTCTCGTAACTCTTGCGCGTGCCGATGAGCCGCTGATTGATGTAGATGGTAACGATGGTGAACAGGATCAGCACGACGGCCAGCACGAACCCGTCCGCGAACTCGCCGATGGCCACGTTGGAGCGGATCATCGTGGCGATGACGTAGTACCGCACGGGAGTGCCCAGCACGTTGGGCCCGCCGAACGTCCCCATGACCTTGGAGAACGTCATGATGAACCCCGACAGCAGGGCCGGCAGCACCAGCGGGAACGTGATGCGCCGCAGGATTCGGCTTCGGCTCGCCCCCGCCAGTTCCGCCGCCTCTTCCAGGTTGGAGTCAATGGACATCAGCGCCGCCGACACGAACAGGAAAAAGAACGTGTAGTAGTGCAGCGCGCTGCTGATGATGATGGGAATCGGCCCGTAGGCCAACCACGTGGGGACGGGCCGACCGATGAGGTATTCCAGCAACCCCGGCGTTCCGCCCGCAACCCGCGTGTTGAACATGACCTTCCACGCCATGGCGATGGTCCACGAGGGCATGATGTACGGAATCGTGGCGAGGTTGTTGACCAGATGTCGCCCGGGCATGTCCGTGCGGATGACCAGCCAAGCGAGGATGGATCCGATGAGCATGGCGAGGAGCGTGGCCCCCGTGGCGACGACCAGCGAGTGCTGGAGCGGCGCGTACAGGAAGACCCTGCTCACCCTGCTCGCCAGCATGCGCACCCAGTGGTAAGCCGTCAGTTGCCCGGGCACCGCATCGGGAACGGCGAGCACGTCGCGCTCCTGGTAGGTTACCGTCGTCTCCACCATGCGGTACAGCGGCACCAGGATGAGGTACACCATCATCACCAGCAGGATCAGCGCCAAGAGCACCCTCGCGCTGGTCAGCCAGCGAATGAACCTTCGGTACGCGGCGAGAATCCGAAGCGACAACGGCGGCTGAAGCACCTCAGGAACACCCATGTCCCCTCCCTCTCATGCTCTGGTCCCGCTTCGCAGTCTCCCCTGGACAGGTCCGGCCGGAATCCCGACGCGCACCTGTGCCCAGATCACGTTTTGCGCTGCGAAGCCCCTTCTGAAACGGGTTCGTCCCACGTGAGTTTGACGGGAATATCCATGTTGTACGTTTCGCGCAGGCGCTCAAGCCGATTGAGCGCCGCGAGGCTTTCCTGTGGTCGAGCCATCGCCACCGCCAATATCAGCGCGTTGAGGATGGACATCGGCACGGTGAGCGAGTGAAACGTGGAAACCGGCCCCCTGCGCGCGGCAAGCACCACGTCCGCCTTGTGCCGAAGCGCCGGCCCCAGCGTGTCGGTCAGGAGCACCGAGCGGCACCCAACGGCCCGCGCGTGGTCCAGCACGGCGACCAACTCGTGGCGCACGTACTGAAAACCGGCAGCCAGCACCGCGTCTCGGGGCTCCAGCAATTGCAACTTCTCCAGCAGATGCCGACCCGACTCGGTCATGGCCAGGGTGAGGATCCCGAGGCGGCGGAAGCGCAACTCGGCCAAATCGGCGAGGACGGCCGACGGCCCGCTGGCGAACACGAAAATCCGCTCCCCACCCAGCAGGATTTGCACGGCGCGGTCAAAGTCGGCGGCGTCTATGCTGTGGGCGGCCTCGTTCAGGTACTGCACTTCCATCTCCAGCACCTTGGAGAGGGTGGAGCCTTCACCGTCGGCCAGTTCGTGGAGTTTGCGCTGGAGGCGGCCGGCCGGTGTGGTCCTCCGGCGGAAGAGTTCCTGGAGGTAGCGGCGCAGCGCGGGGAATCCGCTGAACCCGACCGCCCTGGCGAACCGGCCCAGTGTGGCCTCGCTGACGTGCAGACGTTCCACGAGGTCGGCGGCCGACAGGAACGCGGCCTCGTCGTAATTCGCGAGCAAGTAGTCGGCGATCCGACGCTGTCTCTTGGTCAGGCTCGGGAAGCGGTCTTCCAGCCGCTGGCGGAAGCCGTTCAACCCCTCTTCCATTCGCCTCCTCGCAGCGAGGGCATGCACACGTTATCAGGCCCTCGTCCTGAAAGATTATACATCAAAATCTTGCAAAATGCAAGTAAAATTTCACAATGCACGAGATTTTAAACTTAGGCTTCCAATCCGCGCGAGGGCCCCCAGCGCCCGAAGCAATCCCGCCAGACTGTCATTGCGAGGGCCCCCAGCGCCCGAAGCAATCCGCGCGCTCCGAGACTGCATCGCCCCCATGCCACATGGCGGGCAGCGCACGCCCCACCAGCAGCAGGCAGAACCCGCCCCCCTGCAACCCCACTGGCAAAAAGCGCGAAGTTGTAGTATAGTTTTCACAGACCCGCGCGCAGCGGCCCGCGCATGGGCCGCCAGGAGGATCACATGGGCGAGAACGAGTGCAACGAGTTCAGCGAACTGGTGCGTGCCCACTTTGATTCCCTCACCAAGAGCGAGCGCCGCATCGCCGACTACATCCTGCGCAACCAGGACGAGGCTGCCTTCCTGGCCGCCGCCGAGTTGGCCGACCGCCTGGGGCTGAGCGAGGCGACCGTGGTCCGCTTTGCCCACAGCCTGGGCTTTTCGGGCTTTCCCGAACTCCGCGCCTGCCTGCAGGACCTGTTCCGCCGCAGGGTGTCGCACGCTGCCCGCCTGCGCAAGAAACTGGCCGAAATCAGCCCCGAGTCGCACATCCTAGAGCAGGTCGTGGCAATGGAGATGGAGTACCTCACCGAGGCCCTGCGAACCGTCTCCCGCGACGCCTTTGACGAGGCGGTGCGCCTCATCTGCAGCGCACGGCGCACGTTCGTCTACGCGCTGAGCGGGTCGGCGACGCTGGCCGAACTGCTGCAGCACCGCCTGCGCCGCTTCGGCCTGGAGGTGGTCCTCCTGACCCAGTCGGGCCGCGAAATCTGCGAGCCGCTGCTGTCCCTCGGCAGCGACGATGTGCTCTTCGCCATGCTCTTCTTCAACCTGTCGGACGTGATGGAGGCGACCCTCGCCTACGCCAAAGCATGCGGCGCGAAGGTGATCCTGCTCACCGACACGCTAGCCCCCCTTGTCCGACAGCACACCGACGTCCTGCTGGAAGCCCAGCGCGGCCCCGTCATGGCCTTCCACTCGCTCATCGTGCCCATGGCCATCATCCAGGCCCTGGTCATCGCCGTCGCCATGAGCGACAAGGAAAAGTCCCTCGCCACCCTGGACAAACTGGACGACATCCGCCGCCGGCTCAATTTTGACGCGGCGGTGCGCATCTGGCAACCGGAGGGGAAGAAGGCCGACCGCGAGTAGCGTCGCGGGGCCACGTTCGGCTGCCCTATCGGGGAGCATTCACACCCCATCGTCAAGCGGAACGGAGGATGAGCCGCATGGAACCCTTACACGCCGCCATCGCCGGAGTCGGATTCGTGGGCCGCGTCCACCTGGAAGCCCTGCGCCGCCTGGGCATCCCCGTGGCGGGCATCGTGGGAAGCACGCCCGAAAAGGGCCAGGCCGCCGCCCGTGCGCTCCGTGTGCCCCACGCCTACGCAGACTTCGCCGAACTCCTCGCCGATGCCACGGTGGACGTCGTGCACGTATGCACACCCAACCATCTCCATTTTGCCATGGCGTCCGCCGCCATGCGCGCAGGGAAACACGTCGTGTGCGAGAAGCCGCTGGCGCTGACCACGCAGGAATCGCGCGAACTGGTGCGCATCCAGCAGCAAACGGGCCGCACCTTCGCCGTGTGCTTCAACCAGCGCTACTATCCCCTGTGCCACGAGGCCCGGGCGCGAGTCCTGTCCGACCAGGTCGGCCAGGTGCGCATGGTGCATGGGCAGTTCCTGCAGGACTGGCTCTTCTCGCCCAGGGTGTGGAGTTGGCGGCTAGACCCGTCGGTGGGCGGGGCGCTCCGAAC
>JARYMK010000269.1 GCA_029907165.1 Anaerolineae bacterium | reverse complement strand
GCGTACGAGGGGCGCGTAACCAACGCGGGCTTCGTGGTGTATGTGCCCAAAGAGGGCGACCGTTGCGGCAGTGCGCCGTTGCCCTGTGCGCACTCGTTCCGGCCCAATCTGGGCTCGGTGGTCGTAGCCGGGCGCTACGGGTTCATGCTGGATGACTCCATTAGGTACCTGGACATCAACGGGGCGGTTGGCTCGCCCATTGCCGACGGCGTGAGCGCGATCTACCAGTCGGGATGGCATTACCCAGACCTGGGCACTGGAATTCAATGGATGCAGGAGACCTCGCGGATTCTCATGTATGTGGAGAAGCCCACAACCGTCTATGTTTCGCTCACGCCTGTGTCCATGCACGTGAGGGGGAAGTTCGGCTATTCCGGCAGACTGCGCGTGCTGGTGAACGGGAAAGAGGTCGGAACCTTTAACATGCGGAAGGATGTGTTCACTGAGATCGCGTTGCCCCTGGCGCGAGATTTCAACCTGGTTACGTTCAAGTACTTGGGCGGCAGTTTCGTGCCCAAGAACTCGGTGCCCGGCAGCACCGACGAGCGAAGGCTGGCCATCGGGTTCTACCCGATTCAGTTCAGGGTGGGGGTACAGTAGCGGCTGTGTCCAAGAAGCACGAGATGACCGACGCAGAATGGGAAGTTTACAGGAAGTCCCATCCCTACGATGACATCGTGGAAGCCGAGCAGGGCAAGATCGCCTGCGACAGGGCCCGCTACGCCCGCCGCCGAACTGAAGGGAATGCGCTCGTACGGCGCGGACTTCGCGCCCTTGTGGCAGGCGCACAGCCGGTGGCGGACGAAGACGAGAATACCTCTCTCGCCGACAGAGAACTTGTGGCCGAGCGAACGCGCCGCAACGTGCGGACACGCAAGCGGCGACTGCGTTCGCTCAGGAAGCGGTCAGAAGATTAGCCGCCTGGTGTCTGCTCTTCCAACACCGCCCGCCACGCCTCGGCCAGTTCACCGACATCCTGGAAGATGAGGTCGGGCTGGTAGGGCGCTGCCAGCGCCTGCTCGCGGGTGGACACGCCCGACAGCACCATGATGGAGAACAACCCCGCGCGGCTGGCGCCCAGAATGTCCGTCTCCAGGCGGTCGCCCAGCGCCGCCGTTGTCTCTTTTGCCGCGCCCAACCGCCGCATGGCGATTTCGTACAGATGCTTCTCGGGCTTGCCGATGACCAGCGGCGACACGCCACTGGCGGCTTCCAGCAGGGCCAGCAGCGCGCCGTTGCCTGGGATTTCGCCTTCGGGCACGGGGAGCGTCTTGTCGGGGTTGGTGCCCACGAAGAACGCGCCCGCGCGGATGA
>JARYMK010000268.1 GCA_029907165.1 Anaerolineae bacterium | reverse complement strand
CGCCGAAGCCCCCTCAGCGGAGGAACTCGCGCCCGAACAGGTGCTGGCCCAGGCCCGCGAGCGCCGCGACAGCGGAGACGCCGGCGGCGCGCTGGACTTGTACGAGCAACTGATACGGAGAGGGATGCTCCTGGACAAGGTGCTCGCCGACCTGGAGAGCGGCGCAACCGGCCCGCTGGCCCAGTCGCGTACATACACCCTCATCGGCGACCTGTGCATGAAACAAGAGCGCCTGCAGAAAGCCCTGGAAGCCTACAGGCGCGCTTTGGAACTTGTGAAGCGGCAACACTAAATCATCGCGGTCAAGGAGGCTTTTGTGGAACGCACGCTCGTAATCATCAAGCCCGATGGCGTTCAGCGCGGGCTCATCGGCCCCATCATCACGCGGCTGGAGCAGCGAGGGCTGAAAATCGTCGGACTCAAGATGATGCAGGTTACCCCGGAACTGGCCCGCAAGCACTACGCAATCCACGAGGGCAAGCCGTTCTTTGAGGGCCTGATCCGTTACATCACGTCAGCGCCGGTGGTGGTAATGGTTGTGGAGGGCAAGAAGGCCATAGAGGTCGTGCGGGCTACCATGGGCGCGACCAACCCCGTGTCCGCCGCGCCCGGCACCATCCGCGCCGACTACGCGCTGGAAATCGGCCGCAACCTGGTGCACGGCTCCGACGGCCCGGAGACGGCCGAGACGGAGATCGCCCTGTTCTTCAAGCCAGAAGAGTTGCTGGACTACTCGCGCGATACCGACAAATGGATTTTTGAGTAGTCCGGCCTAGGGCATGCGCAACACCATAGCGGCGCGCTTCCAGAAGTCTTCCAGCGCGTAGTAGGCCCGCTTCTCCGGCGAGAACAGGTGCACGACAACGCCGCCAAAATCCAGCAGCACCCATCCTGATTCCGCCTCACCTTCAACGTGCAGGGGCAGGATGCCGTTCTGTTTGGCTCGGATCGCCACTTCTTCGGCGATGGCCTGGATTTGCCGGTCGGTGTCGGCCGAGGTGATCACGAAGTAATCCGCGATCAGGGAGATGGACTTGATGTCCAGCAGGAGGATGTCTTCGCCCTGCTTGTCGGCGACGGCATCCACAATCAGTCGGGCCAGGTCTATGGATTCCAGATACCCTTCTCCTTTGCGTTAGGATTTTCGCGGTCAATTCTAGCATAGGGCCCAGCGCCATGCAAGTTGATATGCCGGGCCAGATGCGACGCAATTCGGGGTGTGAGGGCAGGCAAATGCAGAAACGTCTTGGGGCCGTGGTGGTCCTTGTCGCGGTGAGTTGGTTCGCAAGGACATTTCCCGTGGGGGCGACCGGGCAGGCAGCCGCACAGACCGGGGCGTTGGAGTGGACGCTGCTCCGGGCGCTGCTGGCGTTCC
>JARYMK010000267.1 GCA_029907165.1 Anaerolineae bacterium | reverse complement strand
AAATCCTCGCGCCCATCTCGCGCAGGCGGGCCACCAGTTCGTCGCGCTGCGAGTAGTCGGATACGGCGGCGCTGACCAGGCCGATCTTGCGGCGGTGGGCCAGGCCCGCGCGCGCCTGGGCCAGGATCGCGTCCAGGCTGCGCTCGCGCATGGGCCGGTAGACATAACCAGCGAGGCAGAAGCGACATCCCCGGCCGCACCCCCGCGCGATTTCTATCAGGTACATGTCGCCGAACTCCGTGCGGCGCGTGAGCACGGCCGAGTGGGTGGGGAACGCGTCCATATCGCGCAGCCACTGGCGGGCCATGGGCAGGCGCGGATAGGCGGGCACGTAGAATCCCGGGATGCGGCTCAACGCCTGGAGCGTCTCCTCGCGGGTGCGCTCCACGCGAGACCGCAGCGCCTCCATCATTGGCTCCAGCGAAGGCTCCACCTCGCCGATGTAGATGGCGTCGGCGAGGGGGGCCAGCGGGAGGGGGTTGGCCGTAGCCGACGGGCCTCCCAGGAGCACGATGGGGTCGTCCTCGCCACGCTCAGCGGCGCGGACGGGAACATCGGCGCGCCGCAGCATGAGCGCCACGTGGAAGTAGTCCAGTTCGTAGGCAACCGAGAAGGCGATGAATGGGAAGTCGCCCAGGGGTCGCTGCGATTCCAGCGACAGGGGCGCGCCCCGCGACTTCTCATCCCAGAAGACCCGCTCGGCCACCAGGTCATCCCGCGCGTTCAGCAGCCGGTACAGCGTCTGCAGGCCGAGCGCCGACATGCCCACGTAGTAGGTGTTAGGATAGGCCAGGGCGATGGGGATGCGCCCGCCCCAATCCTTGGCGATGACGCCGGTCTCCTGGGCCAGCAGCCTTCGCAGCGCCTGGACGGAACGCCAATCGCTCATTGCGATGTCCTTGCGGGCGCAGGCCAAAGGGCCGTGCGGGCGGAAGCGCCAGGGAGCAGTCCGGCCCACTCCTTGGGCAGGAGGGCGGCGATGATACCCAGCGTTTCGCGGATGGTGTAATACGCGCGCGTCTCCAGCGAAGTCTCGCCCGGCGCGAGGGGCGTGGGGCTGGTCAGGACGTGGATACCCTCGCGCTGGAACAGGATGCGCGCGCGGAGCAGGTGCAGCGGGTGGCTGACGACGATGGCTGATGCCCAGTGCCGCTCGCGCATGATGCGGGCGACCTGCTCAGCGTCTTCCTGTGTGGACATGGAGTCCTCGGCGAGGAGGATGCGGTCGGCCGGGACGCCGAGTTGGACGGCGAGGTTGCGCGAGACGGCGGCTGCCGACGAGCGGTCGCCCTGGAATCCGCCGGTGCAGATGAGGTAGGGGGCAAACCCGGCGCGGAACAGGGCGGCGCTGTGGGTCGTGCGGCTGGTCAGGTCGGGGCCGGGCGAGCCGTCGGCCAGGACGCGCGCGCCCAGCGTTACGATGGCGTCGGCGGGCGCGGCCTGATCCCACAGACCGTACAGGTTGACCGCCGCGCACAGTATCAGAAACCCCGCGGCGAGGATTCCCACCGCCCAAAGAACGATCCGCTTCATGGTTGCGTGAACTACGCTCCGTTGTCTAGGGCGCATTATAGCGGGCGCGGGGCGATTAGCAAAACGGGCCGTGTCAAGTCAAATGATAATGTTACCGAGCGCAGATTGACCGCCAAATGATAATGCTACCGGAAGGTAATGGTC
>JARYMK010000266.1 GCA_029907165.1 Anaerolineae bacterium | reverse complement strand
GCATTCTCCTTTCTGTATGGTCTCTCAACCACAGTTTGGAGAAGCCCCATGACTCTGTCAAACTAGCACCATTGGTTTAATAACAACCGGAGTCGGCGCGTGGCCGCAAGACCTCACCGCGCGCCTCATACCGAAGCAACTGTTTGTGTCTTGTACGGGCGGATGCTGCCGGTTCGCGCCGCAGTCTGCGCTTTACCGGCCCTCCACCGATGCGATGGCCTGCTCGGGCGGGATATTGGCGTACAGAACGCTCATGATGCCAGGGAGGTACTTGTCCATCATGAGGACGTTTGTGTACACCATGGTCTTGATCATCTCGGGGGTCAGGTCGCCGCCCTCCACGTCAATGCTGGTCTTGTAGCGGATTTCCCCGTCCGAGTAGTCCATCTCAAAGTTGCCCAGGACGAGGCCGTAGTTAGCCCGCGTGAGGAACTCGGCGACCGCAGGGCGCTTCTCCGGCGGAGCCTTAGCCTCCAGCACGGAGTAGAAGATGAACCGCTGCTGCTCGTTCTTCGCCTGGGCATAGCACATCCAACTGCCATTGCGGCCCGAGAACCCCATTTGGAGAATGGGCCTGTCCTCCAGTTGCCGGAATCGCCATTCGTCGTCCTTGAAGAACTGCACCATTTTGTCAAACACGGTTGCGACCATTGCGCTCTCCTTTCTGGCTATTCTGGTAGCCTGCGCCCATTATACCCCCGGCTTCGGGACTGTCAATGCCATCACCGACTGTCTCACCGCAGAGACGCCAAGAGCGCAGAGGGGTTGAGATTCTCGGGTTGCGGCTCTGTGCCCTCCGCGCCTCAGCGGTGAGTGTCGCCGCGATGCCATTTCACCACAGAGATGCCGAGGGCACCGAGAGGGATAGGGGTGTCTCTGTTGCGCGCCGTGTCCTCCGCTGATGACTGAATGCTGACGGCTGATGGCTGAATGCTGACTGCTGATCGCTGCAATTCCCTCACACCCAAGCGCCGCCGCGCCGCTGCACCTCGGCCAGCACCCGCGCCACGACGCCCGCCATGTCCCCGCCTGCCGACGCCGCGCTCACATACGTCCATCCGGGCGGCACGGGCGCTCGCTCCGCCAGCCCCACGCCCACGCCCCCCTGCGCGCACGGGATGGCGATGGCGATCTCGTACCGCATCCCCGCGTCCCGCACCTCAAATGACGCCTCTGGCCGAAGACCCGCCCCCTTCAGCGCTCGCCACACGCGCTCCTCCAGCGGCTCGCGAATCCACAGGTCGTTGATTTCCTCGGCCGACAGGAGCCGGCCCAGCGTCGTGGGCAAGAACACCAGCCGTCGCAGCCGCCTGCTGGGAATCGGCCGGGGGAGCGGCTCCAGCGGCCCCAGCACCACGCGGTAGTACCAGTCGTCGGCGCGGGGGTGATCGGCCTCGTCGGGCAGCAACTCGCGCCGCCGCGCCAACTCAAATCGCAGCACCGGGGCCACAAACCGCACGCTCCACGCCATGTCGGCGAAGACCTTGCTGAAGTAAAACGCCAGCAGGTCGGCCCCCACCTGACGCGGCGCGCGGTTCACTGGGATGCGATACCAGCCCTGCGTCTGGACGATTTCCCAGTCCCGGCGGCTGTTGACCAGCACCACCAGCACACGGTACGTATCGGGCGAACGGTAAGTGGTTTCGGTGTTCATCGCAGCGTTGCTACCAGGAAAGCCGCGGCCGCCACTCCTATCAGCAGCCACAGCAGCGCGATCACATGCCCCACGCAGCCCCAACGCGACGCCGACCTGGCGGCCTTGGACCTCTCCGACGACTCCTTGCCCGACCTC
>JARYMK010000265.1 GCA_029907165.1 Anaerolineae bacterium | reverse complement strand
CCCAGCAGTCGCCAGAGCGTCCGCCAGAACGACACTAGCCCACCTCACGAAAGCCGAACACACGCGGGGGCACCAGGCCGCGTTCAGCGAGACGCCGAAGGCCCAGCCCGATGCCCGCCACAGAAGCCATGGAGCGGATTCTCCCCTCTGCCACGAGCGCCCACAGGTCCCCAGGCGCAACCGCATGCACGCGCAGGTCTTCGGTCGCGTCCAGGTGCTGGGCGGTCGTCTGGCGCGCATCCACCGCCAGGTAGAAGTGCACCCGATTCGCCGAACGGTTGGGGTCGGGGTGAAGCGAGGCCAGATGCGCCCAGTCGTCGGCCGAATGGCCGGTCTCCTCGGCCAGTTCCCGCTGGGCGGCGTGGAGCAGCGAGTCGTCGTCGCTGTCCACGTAGCCCGCCGGCAGGTCCCACAGGATCTGCCCGCACCCGTGCTTGTACTGCTCCACGAGGATGACCATGCCTTCTGCGGACAGTGGGAACACCATGACCACGTCGCGGCCCTCGGCGAGGAGGTACTCCTCTATGATGTGGCCGTTGGGCAGCAGGCAGCGCTGCGCGGTGATGGTGAGCCACGGCGGGCGCTGCAGGATGAGGCGCGAATCCAGCACAGTCCAGGGTTTCACAGCAGGATGACCTCCGCACAATGTTGGCCGGTGGGCCGGGGCGCGAACGGGCGCACGGACGGGTCCCGCTACGGCGTTGGGCCGCCGGGCAGGACGAAGGCGGCGGTGCGAGAGTCGGCTTCGGTCTCGCCGTGGAGCAGCCGCGCGGTAACGGTGCCCTCAGCGCCGGGCAGGACAGGGACGCGCAGGTGCAGCGTCAGGTCCATGCGCGGCTCGTTCAGCCCCACCACCAGCATCTGCGCCCAGGGGTCTCCTGCCGCCGAGCGCAAGGTGAGTTCCACGTCCACCGGGCCCTCCCCGTCCCAGAGGAAGGACACCAGGACGCGCTTGCCGTCCGGCCACGGCTGGGCCAGAAGTTGCTGCAATTCGGGCGCCACCTCCACCTCCCGATTATATGATGCGTGTTTGGATTATACGCCGCAGGTGCGCTGTCGGGCAAAACGCGTGCCCCGAGGGGCGCGCGTCTGTTTTTCATTTTCATGTTGGGCAAAGCATCTCGGACAACGCCCAGATTCTTCGCGGCGTCGCAACGGAAGTGCCGGGGAATTCACCCGAAATTCACGCCCAAATGCATTGACAACGCACAGAAGTCATGCTAAAATATTGCAAACATTACAATTCTTACATTTCTTACATCGCAAGGCGGGTCGCGGTGGATCGTTTTCTGACTACGGGAGAGGTGGCTCAATACTGCCAGGTGTCGCCGGTAACCATCTTCCGCTGGATCAAGGAAGGCAAGTTGCCGGCCCACAGCACGCCCGGTGGGCACTACCGAGTGCGCGCAACCGACCTGCTCGCCTTCCTGGCGAAGCATTCCATTCCGGTGGACACGGAACTGCGGCGCAAAGTGGCCGATGAGAAGCGCATTCTCGTGGTGGACGACGAGCAGCCCATCGTAGAAACGGTGGTCCGCAATCTCCAGCGCCTGGGCTCCCAATTCCGCTTCGCTACGGCGTCCAACGGGTTTGAGGCGGGCAGGCAGTTGGCGCTCTTCGGGCCCGACCTCATCGTGCTGGACCTGATGATGCCCGGCGTGGACGGTTTTGACGTGTGCCGCCAGGTGAAGGGCGACCCCACGACGCGGCACATCAAGATCCTGGTGGTAACCGGCTACAGCAGCGCAGAGCAACTAAAAGCCGCCCGTGAAGCCGGCGCTGACGACTGTCTCCCCA
>JARYMK010000264.1 GCA_029907165.1 Anaerolineae bacterium | reverse complement strand
CCGGCATCGCCGAGAACGTGCGCTTCGCCAAGTCCCTGCGCGCCACACCCAACCCGCTGCTGGCTGCAGCCTTCGGGCTCCACGCCTCGCTGACGCTGTCGGACGCGACGCTGGCCGACTGCGTGGCCGCGAACGGCGACCTGGGCATGGGCTTCCACGTCCACGTGGCCGAGGATGTGGCCGACCAGGAGGATTCGCTGCGGAAGTCGGGCAAGCGGGTGGTGCACCGCCTGCGCGACGCGGGCATCCTGGGCCCCAAGACCATCGCCTGCCACTGCGTGCACGTGGACGACGGCGAGATCGCTGCGCTGGCCGAGACCGGCACGTGGGTAACGCATCAGCCGCGATCCAATATGAACAACGCGGTGGGCGTGGCGCCTGTGGAGAAGATGCTCCGCGCCGGTGTCAACGTGGCGCTCGGCAACGACGGCTTCTCCAACCAGATGTTCGCGGAGATGAAGGCCGCGTACCTGGCGCACAAACTGGCCCAGCGCGACCCGCGCGTTATGCCTGGCGACCTGGTGTTCCGCATCGCCTACGCCGAGAACGCCCGCCTGGCCCGCATCTTCTGGCCCGACACGACCCTCGGCGAACTGACCGTCGGGGCGAGCGCCGACCTGGTGTTGCTGGACTACCACCCGACGACGCCGCTCACGGCGGGCAACCTGCCGTGGCACATCCTGTTCGGCCTGGAGGCATCGGCCATCACGGCGACGGTCTGCGCGGGGCGTGTCCTCATGCGCGACCGCCAGTTGCTCACACTGGACGAGGAAGCCATCACCGCCCGCTCGCGCGAACTGGCCCAAGCGGCGTGGAAACGACTATAGACTCACCGCAGAGGCGCAGAGAACGCTGGCAAAGCCCTTGGCCTTTAGCCATTGGCCTACTACGCGGACGGCAGCCGATGGCCAAAGGCTAAAGGCGAATGACAAAAAGGCCTTCCCTCTGCGTTCTCCGCGGTGAAACAACCGGAGACAGGTGAAGTGACTTTCGCAGACGCAATCGGTTTACGGCGCGGCGACGTGCTGGCTCTGGTCGGCGCGGGCGGCAAGACGACCCTCACAACCCTGTTGGGCATGGAGTTGCTAGCGCGGGGGGAACCCGTCGCCTGCTGCGCCACCACCATGACGCTGCTCCCTGCGCCTGACCCTCGCATTCGCGTCGTCTTCGCAAACCGCGAGGACGCCATCGCGGCCATCGGCGCGGCCCTGGACGCCGGCCAATTGCCCTGGGTCGCGGGCGAACCGTCGCCCCACCGCGACCCCGCGCCCGGAGCCCGCGACGGCGTCGCGCAGCCCATGGCGCTGACCGACGCCAAAATCGCCGGCGCCGCCCCCGCCGACATTGACCGCATCCACGCGGCGCTGCCCGAGGCTACGCTCATCGTGGAAGCCGACGGCGCGCGCCACCGCTGGCTCAAAGCGCCCGCCGAGCACGAGCCGCAACTGCCCGCGAGCACCACGGTGCTCGCACCGATGGCCCATATGGGCATCCTGGGCAAGGCATTGACAGAAGAGCACGTTCACCGGCCAGAGCGAGTCGCGCGCATCCTAGGCGTTCCGCAGGGCACTATCCTTACGCACCAGATGGTCGCCCAGGTTCTAACGCATACCGAAGGCGGATTGAAGGGCCTGCAGCCGGGCATGCGCGCCGTGCCGATCCTCACGCTGCCCGCGCCGGATTTCCCCATGCCGGACGCCCTCGCGGCGGCGCTGCTGGAACACGCCGCGGTGTCTCACATCGTCGTGGCTTGGGTTGGCGAACGCCCGTGGGCGAAGGCCATCGTGGCCCCCAATGCATCTGCGGCCTCGGCAAGGCCCAACACCGGGGGCCGCGTGATTGGCGTCCTGCTGGCCGCGGGCGGGTCCAGCCGCCTTGGCACGCCGAAGCAACTCCTGCC
>JARYMK010000263.1 GCA_029907165.1 Anaerolineae bacterium | reverse complement strand
AGCGCCTTCACTCCGCAGCCGTCGGGGGCGGTGCCGGTGGCCCCTAGCCCCAGGTTCGCGCCGCGTGCCGCCGCGCGGGGAACCCGCTGGGGGCAGATGGGCGTAGTTCTCGTGCTCATCGCTGTTGTGGGCCTGCTTCTGGTGGGCGTCGTGCTGGTGGTGCTGCCCTCGGCGGAAGTCATCGCGCAACTGCCCGCCGTGCCGCTGTCCGAGTCCACCCTCATGCAGGCCGACGCGCGACTCACCGAGATGCAGCCCATCACGGCGGCTGTCCCCGCGCGCGACATCCGCGTGGAGGTTAAGGAGACGGAGCGCGTTCGCGTGTCCGGCCGCAAGGATGTGCCCGACGCAAAAGCCCAGGGCGAGATCGTGTTTTCCAACAGGACGGACAGCGCGATAGAACTACCCGCCGGCGTTGTGCTGGCCACCTCCACCGGCGTCATCGTGCGGTTCCAGACGGTGGAGACGGTAACCGTGCCGGCGGGCTTCGGAGCAAAGGCCGTCGCCAAGATTGAAGCGGTGGAGCCCGGCTTGGGCGGCAATGTCCAGCCCTACGTCATCAACCGCGTGGAGTATCCGCCAGGAATTGGGGTGGCAGCGGTGAACGAGAAGCCCACCAGCGGCGGGTCGGTCAAGAGCGTGCCCGTTGTGAGCAACGAGGACAAGACTCGCGCCCGCGCGCAACTGCTTCAGCGCGTTCAGCAGGAAGCCTACCTGCTGCTCCGCGACGAGTTGCAGGAGCAGGAGTTCCTGCTGCCCGAGACGATGGTGGCGATCCCCATCAGCGAGGTGTACGACAAGTTCACCGACGAGCCCGCCGAGGAACTGACGCTGGACATGATCGTGGTGGTGAAGGCGCTGGCCATCAGCGGCAAGGACGCCAACGCCCTGGCGCTGCAGGCGTTGGAGCGCAAGGTTCCGCAGGGCATGGCCCTCGTGGCGCGGACGTTGCAGTTCCGCCCCACCGAGGTGAAGGCCGTGGAGGATCAGCGCGTCATCTTCGTCATGGAGGCTTCGGGAACCGCCGCGCCCGTTGTGGACGAGGTGAGGATTCTCAATGCCATCCGCGGCAAGCCGGTCTCATGGGCGGCGCAGTACATCCAGTCGGAGTTGGGCCTGGAATCGCCGCCCGAAATCCGCCTGCGCAACGGGTGGCTGGGGCGTATGCCACTGCTCACCATGCGCATGACCCTGCGCGCGCCGCTCCCGGGAGAGTCGCCGTGATCGTGATGGGCCTGGACATAGGCCGCAGGCGGATCGGCGTGGCGGCGAGCGACCCGACGGGCTTCCTCGCCAGCGGCGTGCAGGTGATCCCGCGGGCATCGCTCCAGAAGGACGTGGAGGCGGTGCGGAGCCTGGCGGAGTCGCTAGGGGCCGAGCAAATCGTGGTCGGATACCCTCTCTCGCTGTCGGGCGAAGCAGGGCCACAAGCCCAGGAGACCGAGCGGTTTGTGGACGCGCTCCGGGCGTGCGTCTCGGTGCCGGTCGTGCTGTGGGACGAGCGGCTGTCCACGCTGGAGGCCGACCGGCGAATGCAGGAGGCAGGGGTGAGCGGGCGGAAGCGCCGCCAGCGGGTGGATGTGGCGGCGGCGATCTTGATTCTCCAAAGTTATCTTGATTCCATGTGAGGGCAACGGTGAGGAAAACGATACGCGCTCTCATATTCCTCGTGGCAATTCTGGCCGTTCTAGTGCTGTTTATCGGGGGCGGTTATCTGGTCTGGAAGCAGATGTCGGCGGGGCCGAAGGTGGACGTTGGCACCCTTCCCACGCCCGACACCGGCGGCGTGGAGAAGCAACTCATCGGCGTGTATCTGCAGTTGCGCCAGGCCGACCTGGAGACGCCCGCAGACCCAACGGGAAAGCCGGTGCCCTTTACGGTGGAGCCGGGCGAGACGGCGGCGGACATCGCCGCGAAATTGCAGCAAGTAGGGCTGATCAAGGACGCGGACCTGTTCCGAAT
>JARYMK010000262.1 GCA_029907165.1 Anaerolineae bacterium | reverse complement strand
GGCTGTAAGAGCTCACCAGCAACTTCGTATTGATCATTCTTTGGAATGATTAAGTCGTTCCAAGAGCACCTGACACAGGATTCGCATTTCATCAAAGCAACGACACAGGACAGTCAGGGCTTGGAGGCAGGTCTATGGACAGGACCATCCCATCGCCGGGGAACGAGGAAATCGCCCTGTACACCCGCACGTACTACTCGCTGCTCCGCAGCAGCGGCGAGATTCAGATTCGCTCGCTGGAGGAGACCCACGCAGGGATGAATTCCTCCCTGCATCTCCACGCCGAAGACCCGATCATAGACCTAGGGGCCTTCATCTACGCCTACCTGCGCCTGCCGCCGGTGATGGACAAGGTGCGCCTCATCGTGCTGGGCCAGACGCCGGAGGTCTTCATGCGGCGCGGGTATCCTGACATCCGCGAGTGGACGCCCGTCCAGTCGCCCGGGCGCCGGCGGCGGGCCTATTTTGACAGTAAAGACACCCTCGCGGCGCAGATCGCCAGCGTGTCGGACATTGACGATCTGGTGCCGATGCTGGTGGCGCTGCAAATAGAGTGGAACAAAATCCACGCGCATCTGGCCAATACACCCGCCGAAGACATCCTCCGCCGCCATGCGGAGGCGGGCAGCCCGCTCACCCCCGCCGAGTCTGACCAGGTGCGGCTGGCGCTGGAGTTGTCCGAGGCCGACTTCGCGCGGCTCCACGCGCTCTGGGGCGAGGAGTGGCCGCGCCATCTGCTGACCATCGCCCAGCGGCGCAAGGCCATGTCCATCCTACTGCTGGCTGGCTCATTCGTGGACTACCGCAAGGCCACCGAGGAGTGGTGGCGCGAGATTGAGCGGGCGGCGGAAGGGCTGGGGCTGAGCCAGCGGCCCGTGTACTTCGTGTCCAGCAACACCCACAGCATCGCCAACCTCCTGTCCGGGTTTGCCGTAACGCGCGAGGCCGAAATCGCCGAATTCCTGCGGCAGGAGAACCCCGAAGGGCTGTGGGACGAGTACCGGCGGCTGCAGCAGAGCGGCGAGCCTGGCATGGAGAACCTGTTGTACTACGCCTACCGCCTGTGCGCGTCGCACCCCGCGTACCGCCACCTGCGGGATGCCATGCGCGCGTGGGAAGAGGAGAGCGGCATCCTGCGCATCCCCGCGCCTGCTGCGCTGGACATCGGCGCGCAGGTGATTGACCTGCGCCGCCTGCGGCCCGAGCGGTTTGACCGGCGAATCCAGATGCCCGGCCTGGAGCGGCTGGCGCGGAGTGCGGCCCTTATCTTCAACGTAGACTACCCGCTGGGCATGGCGGCCTACCTCATCCTGACGCAGGCGACGGCCAACCTCGGCGAGTTGCGCGGGTTCTACGCCATGGGCAAGGCGGCCACCCTCAACGGCCGCGTCGGCGACGTGATGATCCCCAACGTGGTGTACGACGAGCACTCGCAGAACACGTTCCTGTTCAAGAACTGCTTCTCGGCGGGCGATGTGGCCCCTTACCTGCTCCAAGGCGCGGTCTTTGACAACCAGAAGGCCGTAACGGTGCGCGGGACGTTCCTCCAGAACCGCGACTTTATGCACGTGTTCTACCGCGAGGGGTACACCGACATTGAGATGGAGGCCGGGCCGTACCTGAGCGCGGTGTACGAGAACATCTACCCCAAGCGCTACCCCATCAACGAGATCGTTAACCTGTTCATCAACGCATGGTTTGACATCGGCGTGATCCACTACGCCTCGGACACGCCGTACAGCCGGCGGCAGGAACTGCTGTCCAAGAGCCTGTCGTACTTCGGGGTGGACGCCACGTATGCGGCGTCGGTGGCGATCGTGCGCCGCATCCTGGCACGGGAAATCGGCGCGGGGTGAGGGATGTCGGGCGGCGGCGAAACCGCGCGGGGCTAAACCCCCGCGCTGAAAGAATCAAGCCCTTCGGGGCTGATCCCAGCCCGCAGGGCTTCGCCCCTTCAGCCCGA
>JARYMK010000261.1 GCA_029907165.1 Anaerolineae bacterium | reverse complement strand
GATGCTACCAATGATGATACGGGAACCTCCCGCGGGGGGGACCGGAATCTGCACACGGCGGAGCACGGCCCGAATCCGCGCCATCAACTCCAGGTGCCCGAACGGCTTGGTGATGTAGTCATCCGCGCCGAGTTCCAGCCCTCGCACCTTGTCCATCTCGTCGTCCTTGGCCGTGAGCATGAGAATCGGCACGTCCGAGAACTCGCGAATCCTCCGGCAGACCTCAAATCCATCCAGGTCTGGCAAGGCGATGTCCAGGATGATGAGGTCAGGGTGCTCCGAGGTGGCCAAGGCCACCGTCTCTTCGCCCGTGTAGGCAGCGAGGACCTGACACTCAGAGCCCCATTGCATTTTGAGCGTTACGGACACAACCTCTACAACATCCGCTTCGTCATCCACCACCAGGAACTTCACCGACAGCCTCCTCTTTCGGCAGGGTTACGAAGAAAACGCACCCCTCACCGGGCTTGGTGCTGACTCCCACATCCCCGCCGTGCAAGCGGGCCAGCGAGCGCGCGATGGACAACCCGAGCCCCGTGCCCGGCCCCGCCTTGCGCCCCACCTGCCCTCGGTAGAAGCGGTCAAAGATGTGCGGCAACTCGTGGTAGGGAATGCCGGGGCCCGTGTCGGAAACGTAGATGCGCACCCAGTTGCCCAGTTCCCGCACCTCCATGGCGATCTCGCCTCCGCGCGGGGTGTACCGCTGCGCGTTGGAGAGCAGGTTGCTCAGGATTTGCTCCAGGCGATTTGCATCGGCCATGATCAACACCGGGCTTTCCGGCAGGCGCAGGGTGAACAACTGGTTTTTCTCGTCCATGAGCGGCTGGAGCGAGCCGGCGATCTCGCGAACCACCTGGCAGACGTCTACCGACCGCTTCTGCAGGATGACCTTTCCACTCTGAAGCCGGGCCATCTCCAGGACGCCACCCACCATCTGGTTGAGTCGGTCCACATTGCGGAGGATTGTGCTCATCAGCCGCTGCTCCTCGCCATCGGAGCCGCCGAGTTTGTCGGCCAGCAGGCCCACGGAGACCTTGATGGCCGTGAGCGGCGTGCGGAACTCGTGGGAGACGGTGGATAGGAAATCGCTCTTCAGTTGCTCCAGCGCCCGCAATTCCTCGGCGACCTTGCCATGCTGAAGCACCCGCTCCTGCTCTGCGCGGAGCAGGCGTCCCAAGGCGGCGGACAGCGCGCCCACCAGCGATGGCCCCAGGGCGAGAATCAGCCATCCGCCGATGGCGGGGGAGTCGGGAACGGCGTGAGAGCCCACGAGGATGGCCACGTCGTAGCCGATGCCCAGGGCGAACCCCACAGCCCAGCCCTGGAGTCCTGTCGTTGCGGCCACGCCCCAGGCGGCAGAAGCCATGAACAGCAGATAGGCCGGGCCGAGCATATCGCCCGTCTGGGCGGCAAACCACCCGAACACGAGGGCATCGGGTAGGAGCCACAGGAGCGGGTTTCGCAGGCGGGGTGAGAACCGCTGCCACAAGTCCACGAAGGCGTTGTAGGCGGCGACAACCGGCAGCAGCGACCCGCCGGGGGCAGCGGCCAACACGGCGACGAGCGCCGCAAGCCCGATGGTCCCCCACCGGAGCCACAGGACGGGCTTCACGTGCGCGTCCGGTTTCTGGCTGGCAAGCCACTTTTGGACACGAGCCATAGTCATCGCCCCACTTCTTATGGCATTATACCACGCGAGTCGGAGAGTTTCCACCCACCCGCCGCAGCCGAGCGCGCCACCGTCTCGGGCAGCAGTTCCGGGTTCGGGCTGCCATTTGCAGGCACAAAAACGGGCTATCGCTTGGATAGCCCGCGAGGATTATGGGGTAACACCGAGCCCAACTGGATTAGCCCACTCAGGCACGGTGAGCATGATGATTCCGACGTTGGGCATCTCCCGCTTGATCGCCCCCACTGACCCTCTGCCGCTCCTGCGGACTGTGCGCCTCAGTTTGCCCCACCGGCGCGCTCCGCATCAGCGGGAAGGCATGAAC
>JARYMK010000260.1 GCA_029907165.1 Anaerolineae bacterium | reverse complement strand
CCTACCGCACCCTGGCCGAAATCCAGGACAAGGCCCAAAACTGCTCCCGCGCCATCCAGGCCTACGAGCAAGCCCTCCGCGTGTACACCCTGGACCGCTTCCCCATGGACTACGCCATGACCCAAAATAACCTGGGGACTGCCTACCGCACCCTGGCCGAAATCCAGGACAAGGCCCAAAACTGCTCCCGCGCCATCCAGGCCTACGAGCAAGCCCTCAAAGTGTTCCGAGAGGACCTGTTTCCAGAGGTCTATCCCATTGTGGCGCGGAACCTGGCCAGGTGTCTGCAGTTTTGCCAGGGGGAGTGAGGGGCGGGCGTTTGGTTCGCGAAAGCCGCGAAAGGCGCGAAAACCCGCGCGGGGGTAAACCCCCGCGCTGAATGGGCCAAGCCCCGCCGGGGCTGCCGTAGCCCGCAGGGGAGTGTCAGGGTGAGAGGCGGGCGTTTGGATCGCGAAAGCCGCGAAAGGGCGCGAAAACCCGCGCGGGGGTAAACCCCCGCGCTGAATGGGCCAAGCCCCGTTGGGGCTGGCAGCCCGCAGGGGAGCGTCAGGGTGAGAGGCGGGCGTTTGGTTCGCGAAAGCCGCGAAAGGGCGCGAAGGGCACCTCACCCCCTCATTCCCCCTTCCGCGGGGCGGAGAGGGGGAGGCCGAAGGCCGGGGGTGAGGTCCGCGTCCCCTCGCCCGCGGGGAGAGGGCTAGGGTGAGGGTGGCGCTGCGCGGGGGTAAACCCCCGCGCTGAATGGGCCAAGCCCCGTTGGGGCTGGCAGCCCGCAGGGCTTTGCCCCTTTAGCCCGACGGCCTCAGCCTCGGGCTAGGACTTCCGAACAGGAGAGACGCATGAAGTCGGCACGAGTCCCGTTGCCCGTCATCGCATTCCTGCTCATCGCAGCCATCCTGTCGGCGTGCGAGCCCACGCCCATCCCCACGGGCGCGCCGCCCTCGCCCACAACGGGGCGCGCGCTCCCGTGCGTGCTCCCTACCCCGCCCGCGGGACCGGGTTCCGCCTGCACGCCCGCGCCCCGCGAGCGGTGGACCCAGGCCACCGTGGTCGGCATCACCGACGGCGACACCATCCAGGTCCGCATCGGCGGCGAGGTTCACAAGTTGCGCTACGTCGGCATAGACACGCCCGAGCGGAACCAGCCCGGCTATGCCACCGCCAAGGACGCCAACGCCCGCCTGGTCGCCGGCCAGACGGTGTACCTGGAGCGCGACTGCCGCGAGGACGACGGCGAGCGTCTGCTGCGCTACGTGTGGCTGGCCGACGGGCGCATGGTCAACGAGGAGTTGGTGCGAATGGGCGTGGCGCTGCCGGTGCAGTACCGGCCCGACACGCGCCACCACCTGCGCCTAGAAGCCGCGGCGCGGGAAGCGTGGGCCGCGCGGCGCGGGTTCTGGGGCGGCGGCGCGGACGCCTTCTCCTACGCCATGGTCGTGGTGAACGCGCTGGCGGTGCACGCCGGGCCGGGCGATACGGAGCCGGTCCGGGGCGCGTTCCTGTGCGGCGACGCGCTGGCCGTGTACGGCCGCAGCGCCGACGGCGCGTGGCTTCAGGTGCGCGGGCCGGACCACTCGGGCGGCTGGGTTCGCGCCGACGGGGTGGACATGGCCAAACAATAGCCTCCCGCAGGCGCACAGCCCACGGGAGGCACAGCGATCCCCTGCGGGGGGCTACTTCTTCAGGCGCTCGTCCAGCCAGGCGAAGACCTTGTCCACGTTCTCCGGCGCGTCAAACCGGGGGTCGGCGTGGCCGGCGCCCTCCAACAACTCCAGTCGGACGTTGTCCTTGCCGATGGCCTTTTCCAACGCGGCGGCCAGCGTGATGGACGACTGCACCGGCACGGTATCGTCGGCCGTCCCGTGCTGCAGGAAGAACGGCGGCGCGGCGGGCGTGATGTACGTCGCCGGGTTTGCCGCCTTCACCCGCTCGGGAATCTTCGTGATCTGCTCGCCCAGCAGCAGCGACTCGGGCGATTCAGGCCCGTTGTGCTCCATTCCGGGCGTCGGCCCAAGCCCGGACTCCGCCAACTGCTCGTCCATCGCCAGGAAATCGGTGGGCGGGAACCAGGCCACGAC
>JARYMK010000025.1 GCA_029907165.1 Anaerolineae bacterium | reverse complement strand
GATTTCCAGCAGGTGGCCCTTGACTTTCCATCGGGTGAGCGGCAGGAGGGCAGGGCGCTGGCGGGCGCTGAGAATCAGGTGGACGTTAGGGGGCAGGTAGTCGGCCAGGCGGGTAACGATGTGGGCGATATCGGGCGCATCGCCTACCAGGTGGAAGTCGTCAATGACCAGGGCGCTTTCGGTGCGGAGGTCGTCGGCGATTTCGTTGATGAGCATGTCGGCGGCACGCCGCCAGGAAGCAGGCCCGCCCGCAGGCCCTTGCCGCAGGAAGGCCAGGGTGCTGTCGGCAATCTCCGGCAGTTGCAGGCGCAGGGCGTGCACCACGTGGAGGAGAAACACCACCGGGTCGGCATCCGTCTCGGCGGCGCTGTACCAGAACAGCGGCACCTTGCCGCCAACAAGCGCCTGGGCCAGCGCCGTGGATTTGCCATAGCCCGTAGCGGCTTGCACCAGCGTAACACGGTGCCTCAGACTCCCCAAGATGCGGTCTGACAGGCGTGGCCTGTACAGACTGGGTTGCTGGGGCTTGGGTGGAATCAGTTTGGTTTGCAGGATTAGGGTATCCGCCACCATACTTGTATTATACTTCCCCAGGCGGCGGGCGCAAGGTAGACACGCAGGCCGACGTGGAGAGTGGAACGAGGTCCTTTGCCGCTACTGGTGGCCTGTGCTAAACTTCGTCGTACAATTGCCGCAGAACACGTCGCAGACTGGGAGGTGGCTATGAGAGACCATACGAAACTGCTGGCAGAACTCTCGGAGGAATACCGCCGATACGCGCCCAAGTCGGCGGCGCTCCACGAACGCGCGAAGGCGCATATCGTGGACGGCATGAGCCATGCGCGCCGTGCGGTAACCCCATTCCCGCCCCGACCCGTGTGCGCGAAGGGGGCGTGGGTGGAAGACGAGGACGGGCATCGCATTCTGGATTTCTGGCAAGGACACTACGCCAACATCCTGGGCCACAATGCCGATGTCATCGTGCGGGCCGTGATCCAGGCGCTGGAAGACAGCCGCGGCCTTCAGACGGGCTTTGAAGACCGCGTTCATGTGGAGGCGGCGGAGATTCTTTGCCGACAGACCGGGGCAGAGCGCGTCCGCTTCACGACCAGCGGGGCGCTGGCGACCATGTACAGCATCCTGCTGGCGCGCGCGTACACGGGGCGAGACCTGGTGCTGAAGGTGGGCGGGGGTTGGCACGGGGCGCAGCCCTGGGGGCTGAAAGGTGTGAGTTTCAACAGCGGCAACCGCTACGATCACATGGAGACCGACGGATTCCCTGACATCATTGACCAAGACACCATCGTCTCTCGTTTCAATGACGCTCAGCACCTACGCGACATGTTTGCCCAACACGGCGACCGCATCGCGTGCTTCATCGCGGAGCCGTTCATGGGGGCTGGCGGGTTCATCCCGGCGACGCGCGAGTACCTGCGCGAGGCGCGCGCCCTGACGGAGCGCTACGGGAGCGTGCTCATCTTTGACGAGGTGATTTCCGGGTTCCGCTTCCGGGCGGGTGATTTGGGGGCGCTCTACGGCGTGCGGCCCGACCTGGCGGCCTTCGGCAAGATCGTGGGCGGGGGGATGCCTGTGGCAGCGGTGGCTGGCCGCGCGGACATCCTGAACCTGGCCGGCTCGGAAGGTGGGAACCGCGTGCGCTTCACGGGCGGCACATACTCGGCGCATCCGGCATCCATGGTCGCGGCCAAGGTGGTGATGGAGTACCTGGTCGCCAACGAAGCATCTATCTACCCGCGCCTGGCCGACCTGGGCGAGAAGACGCGGCGGGCCATGGAGCAGGCGTTTGCCGAAGAAGGCATCCTGGCCCGCACGACAGGCGACCCGCGTGGCGCGTTCCACGGCAGTTCCCTCGGCATGCTCCATTTCCCCTACGACGAGACCCTTGAACTCACCAGCCCGGACGACGTGTACGACCCGCAGAAGTGCGACGTGGCGCTGCGCGACCGGGTCGTGCAGACGGCGTTGCTGCTGGAGGATGTCCACGTGGTGCATGGGCTGGGGGCGTTGAGCACGACGCACACCGAGGCCGACGTGGAGTTTCTGCGCGAAGCGTGCCGACGGGTGGCGCGGCGCATCAAGCGGCACCTGTAGGCTGGCGTGATGCGCAGCGCCCTACGGGGCGTCAGTCGTGATGGAAAAACCCACACTTGACACGGAGCGCAAACGGTAGTATAATGCCTTTCGGATAATCGATTATCGATTATTGGAACCTCGCAACTTGCCGCACCTAGAAAACATGTCAGGAGCAGGCACATGTCCTCATTGGAAGACTACCGCAAACTGTACGATTTGACCGGGAAAGTGGCGCTGGTGGCGGGTGGTGCGGGCGGCATCGGCGCGGCCATCTGCGAGGCGCTGGCAGCCTTCGGCGCGACGGTGGTGGTGTGCGGCCGCACCGGGGCCAAGGCCGAAGCCCTGGCCGCGCGCATCAACGAGCAGGGCGGCAAGGCCTGGGGCGCGCCGTTGGACATCATGAATGTCCAGGAGGTGCGCACCTTCGTGCCGGAGGTGGCGAATCGGTTTGGGAAGATAGACGTGGTGGTGAACAGCGTGGGCATTCTGCGGGAGGCCCCGGCGCTGGAGTACACAGAGGAGGACTGGGACTACGCGCTGGATCTGAACCTGAAGGCGGCGTTCTTCCTGTCGCAGGCGGTGGCGCGGGAGCAGGTTTCGCGCGGGACCGGTGGGAAGCATATTCACATCAGTTCGGTGCGGAGCATGCTGGGGCTGCCGAAGCGGGGGTACATCTCGTACTGCGCGAGCAAGGGCGGGATGAACATGATGATCAAGCACCTGGCGACGGAGTGGGCGAAGCACGGGATCACGGTAAACGGGATCGCGCCGACGTTTGTGCGGACGGAGTTGGTGGCGCACATGCTGGCGGATCCGGGCTTCTACAATCCGCTGGTGGCGCGGATTCCGCTGGGGCGGATTGCTGAACCGAGGGACATTGCGGCGCTGGCGGTGTATCTGGCGGCTCCTGCGTCGGACTTCATCACGGGGCAGATCATCTTCGCCGACGGCGGCATCACGGCATCTCAGTGAGGGATTCGGCCGCAGCGAGACTACTTTAGTCGCTCCATGCTCTCGCAATGGTGGTTGCGAGCAAACGCTGGAACAGCATCTCAGTGAGGAGATAGGTCTGCAATGGGAAACATGTGCCGGTGGTTTTCTGAGATTTCGCGGAACGATGTGGCGCTGGCAGGAGGCAAGGGCGCGAATCTGGGCGATATGGCACAGGCGGGGCTGCCCATCCCGCCCGGGTTTGTGATTCTATCCTCGGCGTACCGGCGCGTGGCCGAGGCGCTGGGTCTGGACGCGCAGATTGCGGGAATCCTCGGCGGGCTGGACCACTCCGAGAGCGCCCGCCTGCAGGAGGTTGAGCATCGGGTGCGGGCGCTGTTCGCGGACATTCCGATCCCCGGTGACCTGCGCGATGAGATCGTGGTCCATTACCGCGGGCTTGGCGACCAGGTGGCGGTGGCGGTGCGGTCCAGCGCGACAGCCGAAGACCTGGCGGGAGCCAGTTTCGCGGGCCAGCAGGAGACTTTCCTCAACGTGGTTGGCGAGGACGACCTATTGCGCGCGGTGCGCGGGTGTTGGTCCTCGCTTTTTACGTCCCAGGCCATCTTCTATCGCCATCAGAAGGGGTTTGAGCATTCAGAGGTCTCCATGGCCGTCGTCGTGCAGAAGATGGTGAACTCGGAGAAGTCAGGCGTTACCTTCACGGTGGACCCCGTGATGCGCAACCACTTCCAGATGACCATTGAGGCGGTGTGGGGGCTTGGCGAGGGTATCGTCTCGGGCACCATCACCCCCGACCACTACAAGGTGGACCGTGAGACGTATGAAATCGTGTACGAATTCGTGCCCGAGAAACAGATCATGGTTTGCCGCGATGGACATTGCGGCGTGATCACCCTACAGGTCCCCGCCGACAAGGTTGCGGCGAAGGTGCTCACCTTGGACGAACTGCGCCAGTTGGTGGACCTGGGCAACAAAGTGGAGCGGCACTTTGGGTGTCCGCAGGATATTGAGTGGGCTTCGGAGGGCGGCGTAATCTATCTGCTGCAAAGCCGCCCGATTACATGCCTGTAGGAGGACAAGATGTTGCAACTTTCGGAGGAAATGTCGTCGGGCGAGGCACGACTGAGGGTGGATGTGTATGGCGTTCGTCCTGTGGAGCACGTCCTGGACGAGATGTCGTTCCTGGACTATCGCCTCGCCAGCGTACGCATTGAGGACCGCGTAACCCGGCCCAAGCCCGATATCATCTGGCGTCAGGATGCAGCCCGCAAGGATATCCGATACGAGGGCGGCATCCTGTACCTGGATGGTGAGTGGTTCCAGGGCGAGGTGCAGAAGGTCCTGGTAACCATGCTGGCCTTCCGCATGGAGGAGCACGGCCTGCATCCGTTCCACGCTTCGGCCGTGCGGTACCGAGACCGCACCATCATGTTCCTGGGCGGCGAGTCCAATCACGGCAAGACCATGTCGCAGATTGAGGGGTGCCGCCGTGGCGGGCTTGTGGTCTCCACCGAGACGACGGTGGTGGACGAGCGCGGCTGGGCGGTGATGGGGTCCAAGTCGGTGTTCCTGCGCCAGCGCGCCAAGGGCACCGAGCGGGCTGACCTGCCGAATCAAGATCAGGGCGTGGCCAAGTTCTTTGACAAGACGCCTGAATTCGTGAACTACGACGAGCCGAGCGACGTGGACATCGTGATTCTCCCGTCCATTGACGGCAATTTTGACACAGCGGTGATAGAGATGATCCCGTTTGAGCGGGAGTACCAGACCTATCACTCGGTGATGAATTACTTCGGCCTCAACCAGTTGCTATCCCCTGGGCTGGCGATGCCCATCGTGGACACGGACGAGCGGAGAGCCCGCCGCGCTGACTTCGTGCACCGATTCGCCGTCCGTCCCTATTACCTGATTCGTGGCAAGAACCCACAGGTGATTCTGGACGAAGTGGAGAAACTGTTGTAGCCGGCCATTCGGTGCTTCCTTCCGATTGAAGGAGGGGAAAATGCACAGTGCAATCGGCGAATCGGGAGAGGGCGCGTTCCCCAAGGCCGCGCTGAGCGACCGTGTGCGCGAGTTCATCATCAAGGCCATCATGAGCGGCGAGATGAAGCCGGGCCAGCGCATCGTGGAAAGCGCCCTGGCGCGGCAGTTGGGTGTGAGCCAGGCCCCTGTGCGCGAGGCCATCCGCGACCTGGTGCTCATGGGCTTCCTGGAGACCGAGCCGTACAAAGGCACGTTCGTGCGGTCGTTCACGGCAGAGGAACTGTACGAGGTGTACACGGTGCGCGCGGCGCTGGAATCCCTGGCGGCTCGCCTGGCGGCCCCGCGCGCTACCGATAAGGATTTGGCGGCGCTCCAGGACATCCTTGAGCAGATGGTGGAAGCCGGCAAGGCCCGCGACGGGAACAGAATGGTGCGCCTGGACAACATCTTCCACGAGGCCATCATGAAACTCTCCGGCAACCGCCTGCTGTACAACCTGTGGCAGACGCTTCGCTTCGGGTACTGGACCATCGTAACGACGCGGGTTTCCGAGTACAACCTGGAGGAATTGGCCAAGCGCCACGAGGACCTGCTGAAGGCGCTCCAGACGCGCAATCCGCAGAAGGCGATGACGGCCATGCGCCGCCACATTGAGGACTTGGGCAAGCCCTCCGAGAACTTCGGCCAGGAGAACGGGCTGGAATGACCCACGAACGCGCTCTCGCCAGGGCACGGGAACTGTTCCTGCGCGACGACAACCTGTACGGCTGTGCCGAGACGACGCTGGTCGCGCTTCTGGAGGCGTTTGGCCTGGGCGATGAAGCCGATTCGGCGCTGTGCATGGCGCTGAACGGCGGCATCGCTTGGCGGGGATGGGTGTGTGGGGCGATTTCGGGCGCGGCGGTGGCGGTGGGGCGCTTGGCAGCCTCGCGCATCCCCGACCACAAGGAGGCCAAGCGAATCGCCAGGGCGCTCGTCAATGGTTACATAGACCGGTTTCGGGCGGCCCACGGCGCGACAAACTGCCGCGACCTGGTGGGCCTGGACATTCACGAGCCGGCGCAGCACGCGCGGTTCATTGAAAGCGGCATCTGGCGAGACGTCTGCATGCGCCAGATAGAGTTTGCCGTGCGCGAATTGGCCCCTCTCGCCGACGAACGGGAGTGGGAGCGCGCGATTTCGGCCCTGTGAGGGCGCGCGGATTTCATGCTGGAGGTTGGCATGGGTTTGGAAATCACGATGCCCCAATTGGGGCTGACGATGGAACGGGGCAAGGTGGTCAAGTGGCTGGTGGGCGTTGGGGATACGGTTGAGCGCGGCCAGCCCATTTTTGAGGTGGAGACCGACAAGGCCATTGTAACCGTGGAGGCGCAGCAGAGCGGCAAGGTAGCGCGGATTCTGGTGGCCGAAGGGGAAGAGGCCCCCGTCGGCGCGGCGGTGGCGGTGCTGGAAGGGGCCGCCGCGCCCGAAGCGGCCCCGCCGCCGGAAGCCAAGCCGGAACCGAAGCCTGCGCCCGAAGCCGTGCGCCTGCCAGTGTCAGCCGTCCGGGTAGAGGCGTCGTGGAAGGCGCGTGCGGAAGCGCGGAAGGCCGGGCTGGACATCGGGAGCATCGCGGGGACGGGGCCTGGCGGCCGTGTGGTGGCGGCGGACGTGGCGCGGGCGCTGGCGGCGAAGGCTGCGGCTGTGCCCGCGGTGAAGGCCACGCCCGCGGCGGAGAAGTTGGCGGCGGCGCTGGGGTTGGAGGTGAGCGGGATTGCGGGCACCGGTCCTGGCGGTCGGGTGATGGAAGAGGACGTGGTGCGGGCGGCGGCGGAGGCGATCCGCGGGCGGGGTGCGGTTGCGGCTGCGGCTGCGGGCGTGGTGGATCGGGTGCCGCTGACCGGGGTGCGGGGGTTGGTGTCGCGGCGGATGGCGGAGAGCGCGCGGGAGACGGCGCGGGTAACGCTGTTCCGGGAGGTGGATGCTGGGGCGCTGGTGCGGCTGCGGGAGCGGCTGAAGGGCGAAGGGGTAGAGGCGACGTACAACGACATCCTGGTGCGGTTGTGCGCGGAGGCGTTGCGGCGGCATCCGGATGCGAACGCGCGGCTAGGGGATGGGGTGATAGAGCACTTGGGGGACGTGAACATCGGGCTAGCGGTGGACACGGAGCGCGGGCTGCTGGTGGTGGTCATCAAGGGTGCGGACCGGCTGAACCTGCGGGAGATAGCGCGGGAGCGCGGGCGGCTGGTGGAGGGGGCGCGGAGTGGACGGATCGGGCCGGATGACTTGAGGGGCGGGACGTTCACCATCACGAACCTGGGGATGTACGGCGTGGAGGGGTTCACGCCGGTGATCAACCTGCCGGAGTGCTGCATTCTGGGGGTTGGGCGGATCGTGAAGAAGCCTGTGGCGGTGGACGATGCGGTCGTGGTGCGGCCGATGATGGTGTTGAGCCTGACGTTTGACCATCGGGTGATAGACGGAGCGCCCGCGGCGAGGTTCCTGGACACGATCGCGCGGCTGGTAGAAGAGCCGGCGTTGATATTGACATAACGCGGAGGTTGGGATGAACGCGAAGAACGCAGACACAACGGTGGAGACCCCGCCGGAGGACTTGACGCGGGAGCAGTTGTTGGGAATGTACCGGCGGATGCGGCTGATCCGCGGGTTTGAGGACACGGCGAAGGAGCGGTTTGAGGCTGGGGAGATTGCGGGGTTCCTGCACCTGTCGCAGGGGCAGGAGGCAGTGCCGGTTGGGGTGTGTTCGGCGCTGGGGCCGCGGGACTACATCACGAGCACCCATCGGGGGCACGGGGACGTGATCGCGAAGGGGTGTGAGGTGAAGCGGATGTTCGCGGAGTTGTACGGGCGTGCGACGGGGTACTGCAAGGGGAAGGGCGGCTCCATGCACATAGCGGACTTCAGCCAGGGGATCATCGGGGCGACGGGGATCGTGAGCGGGAGCCTGCCGACGTCGGTGGGGATTGGATTGGGGATCAAGCAGCGTGGCGGGGATGAGGTGGTGGTGTGCTTCTTCGGGGACGGGGCGACGGCGGAAGGTGGGTTCCACGAGGCGCTGAACCTAGCGTCTTTGTGGCAGGTGCCTGTGATCTTCGTGTGCCAGAACAACCTGTACGGGCTGTCGCAGCCGTGGGAGAAGACGGCGTACAAGTGCGATTTGGTGGCGCGTGTGGCGACGTACCACATTCCTGGGGAGTGCGTGGACGGGATGGACGTGATCGCGGTGCACCGAGCGGCGCGGCGAGCGGTGGAGCGCGCGCGGAGCGGGGGTGGGCCTGGGTTCATAGAGGCGAAGACGTATCGGTTCTTAGGGCACTACGTGGGCGACCCCGCGCTGTACATGCCTGCGGAGGAGCGAGAGGCGTGGCGGAAGCGGGACGCGATTGTGAAGTTGCGGGGGCAGTTGCTGGCGTGGGGGTACCTGACGGAGGCGGAGGACGAGGCGATGGGCGCGGAGGTGGCGGCGGAGTTACAGGCCGGCGTGGAGTACGCGAAGGCGAGTCCGCTGGCGGCTCCAGAGACGGCGCTGGAAGAGTTATACGTCCACTTTGACTACCTGGGCAATCCGAGATAAAGGAGGGGGCCGCGATGGCTGTCCGCGAAATCACCTACAGAGAAGCGCTGAAAGAAGCCATGCGCGAGGAGATGCTCCGAGATGAGACCGTCTTCCTCATCGGTGAAGACATTGCCGACCCCCATGGGGGCTCCTACAAAGTTACCGCCGGGCTGTCCACGGAGTTTGGCCTGGACCGCGTGATCCAGACGCCCATCAGCGAGCAGGGGTTCATCGGCACGGCTGTGGGCGCGGCGCTCATCGGCAGGCGGCCCATCGCGGAGATTCTCTACATAGACTTCTGCACGATGGCGATGGATCAGATAGTGAACCAGGCGGCGAAGATACGGTACATGTCGGGCGGGCAGGCGAAGGTGCCGCTGGTGATTCGGACGCAGGGGGGCATGGGGCGGTCGTCGGCGGCGCAGCATGCCCAGAGCCTGGAGGCGTGGTTTGTGCACACGCCGGGGCTGCTGGTGGCGATGCCGTCCACGCCATACGACGCCAAGGGGCTGCTGAAGACGGCGATACGGCTGGACGACCCGGTGATCTTCATAGAGCACAAGTTGCTGTACAACACCAAAGGGCCTGTGCCCGAGGAGGAGTACACGATTCCGTTCGGTGTGGCGGACGTGAAGCGCGAGGGGCGGGACTGCACGGTGGTGGCGACGTCGCGGACGGTGCTGATGACGCTGGCGGCGGCGGAGACGTTGGAGCGGGAGGGGATCAGCGTGGAGGTGGTGGATCCTCGGACGCTGTTCCCGCTGGATGTGGACACGATTGTAGCGTCGGTGAAGAAGACGTCGCGGCTGGTGGTGGTGCACGAGGCGGTGGAGCGGTGCGGGTTTGGCGCGGAAGTGGTGGCGCAGGTGGCGGAGAAGGCGTATGGGTACGTGGACGCGCCGATCGTGCGGGTGTGCGCGCCGAGCGTGCCAGCGCCGTTTGCGCGGCAGTTGGAGGACTACGTGATGGTGGACGAGAAGAAGATCGCGGACAAGGTGAGGCGCCTGGTTCGCGGGGAGATTTGAGACAAGGAGGCAGACGATGAGCAAAGTGAAAGTGTGCGTGGTGGGGTACGGGACGATAGGGACGCGGCTGGCGGACGGGGCGGCGAAGCAAGGGGACATGGAGTTGGTGGGCGTGGCGGACGTAGCGCCGACGCTGCAGGTGCGCGCGCTGCACGAGAGCGGGATGCCGTACCCGCTGTACCTGGTGGACATGGGGCGGAAGGCGGCGTTTGACGCGCTGGGGATACCGGTGGCTGGGTCGCTGGACGACCTGCTGGAGCAGGTGGACGTGGTGTTGGACGCGACGCCGGCGGGGGTAGGTGCGAAGAACAAGGAATTGTACCGGAAGCACGGGGTGAAGGCGATTTTCCAGGGTGGGGAGAAGGATGAGGTTGCGGACGTGTTCTTCCACGGGTATGCGAACTACGAGAAGGGGCTTGGGCAGCGGTTCCTGAAGTTGACGTCGTGCAACACGACGGGGCTGATTCGCGCGGTGGACGCGGTGGATCGGCTGGTGGGGGTGGAGAAGATTGCGATCACGATCATTCGGCGGGTGGCGGATCCTGGGGACACGCACCGTGGGCTGGTGGACCTGCTGAAGGTGGACAAGGTGCCGAGCCACCAGGCGGTGGACCTGATGCACATCATGCCGCACGTGAAGGCGACGGGGCTGCTGGTGCACACGCCTGTAACGCACGGGCATATCATCAACGTGGTGGCGACGCCGAAGAAGAGCGTGAGCGTGGAGGCGGTGTTGGAGACGTTCCGCGCGCATCCGAGGATGCGAGTGGTGCGGATAGAGGACGGGTTTGACTCCAACACGGCGTTTTTCAAGTATGCGCGGGAGTTGGGGAACAAGCGTGGGGACATGTACGAGATCGGGGTGTGGGAGGAGTGTGTGGCGAAGTCTGGGGAGGATGTGATGTTTGCCATCAACATTCCGCAGGAGGCGGTAACGATACCGGAGACGGTGGACGGAGTACGGGCGTGCATGGAGATGCAGCGGGACAGGCTGGAGGCGGTGGGGCTGACGAACCGCTACCTGGGGCTTGTGCCGAGGCCGTAGCGCCGTCTCCACGCGAGGAGGGCTGCTGTGGAAGCGGGCATTCTCACACTGGACGACTTTCGGTTTGCGGGCAAGACGGTCATCCTTCGGGTTGACATAAACTCGCCGATAGACCCTCAGACCAAGCGCATCAGCAACGACAACCGCATTCGCAAGAGTGCGCCGACGATCCGCGAACTGTCGGATGCGGGGGCGCGCATTGTGATGCTGGCGCACCAGGGCGACACTGAGGACTATCACAACCTCATCTCGCTGGAAGAGCACGCCGAGCGGCTGACCACGCTGCTGGGGAGGCCGGTGGGGTTTATAGACGACATCGTGGGGCCGGCGGCGTTGGAGTGGGTGAAGGCGCTGCGCGACGGGGAGATTCTCCTGCTCAACAACGTGCGCTATTTGACCGAAGAGGTCTCCACCTTCGTGAACTTCGTAAAACTCACGCCCGCGCAGTTGGCGCAGACGTGGCTGGTGCGGAAACTCGCGCCGCTGGCCGACTACTACGTGTGCGAGGCGTTTGCGGCGGCGCACCGGTACTCGCCATCGCTGGTGGGCTTCGCGGAGGTGCTGCCTGCGGCCGGTGGGCGGCTGTTCATAGAGGAGTTCGGCGCGCTGGCGCGGGTCAAGGAGACGCCGAAACACCCCTCAGTGTACGTGCTGGGCGGCGCGCGCATCGCCGACGCATTCAGCATGATGAAGCAGGTGCTGTCGGACGGGGCGGCGGATGTGGTGCTCACATCGGGCCTGACGGGCGAGGTCATGACGCTGGCCAAGGGATACCGCCTGGGCGAGCCCACAGAGCGCCTGATTGAGGACAAGGGGCTATCGCCATTCGTGGCCGCCGCGCGGGAGTTGCTGGCGACCTTCGGCGACCGAATCCTCAGCCCCGTGGACTTCGCGATTGACAACGGCGGGCGCAGGGAACTGAAACTGGAGGACCTCCCCGTGCCCCATCTGCTGGTGGACATCGGGGAGGAGACCATCGCGCGCTACACGCGCGTTATCCAGAGCGCGGCGACGATCTTCGTCAACGGGCCGGCGGGGGTCTATGAGAAGCCGGTCAGCGCCAAGGGGACCGAGCGCCTGTGGAACGCCATCGCCGACGCGCCGGGCTACTCGGTCATCGGCGGGGGCGATAGCGTGGCGGCGGGCGCCAAGTTCGGCGTGCTGGACCGGATGGGGTACGTCTGCACATCGGGCGGTGGGATGGTGCGGTTCCTGTCGGGACAGGAGTTGCCGGTGGTTACCGCCCTGCGCCGCGCCGCGCAGCGGTACCTGGAGACAGGCAAATGAACCGCACAGCGTCGGTGGAGTTGCCCTTCGGGCGGGGCAGCGTGTCGGTGCAGATTCCGTCGGGGAACCTCATCGGCATCTTCCCGCCGCGGGACTTGGGGCAGGCGACGGGGGACGAGGGCGCTTTGCTGCGGCATGCCCTGGACAACCCCATCGGCACGCCCCGCCTGCGGGACTTGGCGCGACGCGGGCAGAAGGTCGCCGTCGTTACCAGCGATCTGACCCGCCCGTGCCCGTCGGAGAGGCTTCTGCCGCCCGTGCTGGATGAACTGGCGGCCGCGGGCGTTCCCGACAACGACATCACCATCATCATTGGCCTGGGCCTGCACCGGCCGATGACCGAGGCCGAACTGCAGGACGCGGTGGGCGAGGCGGTGTTCCGGCGCGTGCGGGTGATCAACCACGATGTGCGGGATACCGTTTCGCTGGGCCGCACGTCGTTCGGGACGCCGGTGGAGGTCTTCCGACCGGTGGTGGAGGTGGATTTCCGCGTGTGCCTGGGCAACGTGGAGTTTCACTACTTCGCGGGCTATTCGGGCGGGGCGAAAGCCATTGTCCCAGGCTGCGCGTCCGAGGCCACGGTAACGGCGAATCACGCCATGATGGTGCGGCCGGAAGCGCAGGCTGGACGGCTGGAGGGCAACCCCGTGCGCGCCGATTTGGAAGAAGCGGCAGCGATGGTCGGCGTAGATTTCCTGCTCAACGTCGTGGTGGACGGCGAGCACCGCATCGTGCAGGCTGCGGCGGGCGATGTGCGGGCGGCCCACCGGGTAGGGTGCGAATGGGTGGCCCAGCGTGGCAAGGTGCCCATCCCGGCCCTGGCCGACATCGTCCTTGTCAGTGCCGGCGGATACCCGAAGGACGTGAACCTATACCAGGCGCAGAAGGCCCTGGACAACGCCGCCTACGCGGTGAAGCCCGGCGGCATCATCATCCTGGTGGCCGAGTGCGCCGAAGGGTGCGGCAATCGGACATTTGAGCAGTGGATGACGAGCGGAGACACGCCCGCGGCGCTGCTGAAGCGGATTCAGGAGCGGTTCGTGCTGGGCGGGCACAAGGCGGCGGCAGTGGCGGTCGTGGCGCAGAAGGCGCAGATTTTCTTCGTCTCGCCCAGCATGGCGGCGTGGCGGCTGGCGGGCATGGAGACCCACGACTCGCTGGATGCGGCGCTGGCCGAGGCGTGGAGGCGGCTGGGCGTCGGAGCGACGGTCCTGGTGCTGCCGGAGGGCGGCTCGGTGCTCCCGCAGGTCGCGGCGGAGTAGGCCGGGTGCACAAGCAGCGGCCAGTGGTGTGCTAATTTCATACGAAAAGGGCCTTGACAGCGGGGCGGTGTTGGTGTATACTATGGGCGATGGATAATCGATTATCGATAATCCTCTCGCTCCCACTCCTGTCAAGCAATGACAGGCGATGAATCCACGCCAAGCCCTGTTCTCGCCGGGGTGCGGCGGAACCGCTAGCGTTCGCAGGCCAATGGCGGGGGACAGCGGGAGTCCCCACGCCACAGAAAATCCACAAAAACAAGGAGGTTTCAGGATGGGCGATTCTAGCAAGGTACTGGCAACGTTCTTCGGCGACAAGGATTTCCCCGTGGAGTGGGCAAGCGAGGAGGAAAAGCAACTATTCTGGTTCTACGATGACACCCATTGCCCCTATCCCATCTCCCCCATGTACTTCTCCATCGGCGGGTGGTGGGGACCGACCTGCGAGTACATGTACCGCCGCTTCGGCGCACCCTTCGGCAAGGGGTGGATCGGCAAGAAGGTCAACGGGTACGTGTACAGCGCCGTCGTGCCGCGCGACCCCGACGAGGCCGCTAAGATCGCGCCCTACTACATGATGGTCATGCCGACCTACGCGCAGGAGTTCACCAAGTGGTGGGAGGAGCGGTATCTGCCCGAGGTCAAGCGCAACTTTGAGTACCTGGACACCTTCCCGACCGAAACCGCCACGCTCCCCGAACTGATGATCTTCCTGGAAGAGGCCCTGGACATCCAGGAGCGGCACTTCCGCCTCCACTGGATTCTGAACCTGGCGCAGTTCCAGGCGTCGCTGGACTTCCAGGCCGCGGTCGGCGAGGTCATCGGCCAGGTGGACCCCGCCCTCATGGGCCGCATCCTCATCTCGGTCAAGGACCGCAACTGGGACTCCATTGAGAACCTGTGGCGGCTGAAGGAGAAGGTCAAGGCCGATGCGGACCTCAAGGCAGCCTTCCACAAGGGCGAGACTGCCTCGGCGATCATCCCGCTCCTGGAGAAGACCGACAAGGGCAAGGCCTTCCTGGATGAGGTCCGTGCGTACGCCAAGGAATACGGCATGAAGCCACTCCATACCCACGAGTACATCAACAAACTGTGGGTGGAGGACATCACGCCCATTGTGGAGACCATCAACGGCTACCTGGTAACCGACTACGACTTCCCATCGGCGTACAAGGCCATCGTGGACGACCAGGCCAAGGCGATGAACGAACTGCGCGCCCTGATTCCCGCCACGGCCACCAAAGAGCAGCGCGAGAGGGTGGAGAATGCGATGGCGCTGGCGGTGAAGATGATGCCGCTGACCCCCGACCATCACTTCTACTTTGACCAGGGCACCTATGCACGCATGCGCCTCGTCTTCCTCGCCATCGGGCGGCACCTGAAGAAGATCGGCCTGCTGGACGACCCCGAGGATGTCTTCTACTTGGAGTATGAGCAACTCCGTTGGTACGTCGCCAACCCCAAGACGGAGAGCAATCCCAACGGGTTTGACGGCAAGGCGGTCATCAAGCAGAACCGGCGCGCCCGCGAAGAAGCCTGGAAGGTCCGCCCGCGCGACTGGGTGGGCACCGTAACCCAGTGGTCCATGTACGAGGAGCCGTACCACACGCTGTGGGGCTGGCCGCAGAAGTTTGAGCGCGAGAAGGAGGCCGCTGCTCCCAAGGGCGTGGTCAAGGGCTTGGCGGCTGCGGCGGGCGTGGCCGAAGGGACGGCGCGCATCGTCATAGGGCCCGAGGACTTTGACAAGGTCAAGAAGGGCGAGATCATGGTCTGCGTCATGACCAACCCGGCGTGGGTTGTGGTGTTCACCAAGATCGCCGCGGTGGTGTGCGATGCTGGCGGCGTCCTGGCGCACCCGGCCGTTGTGGCGCGCGAGTTCGGCATCCCGGCTGTGGTCGGCACGTCTGTTGGCACGCGCACCATCAAGACGGGCGACCGCATCCGCGTGAACGGCAACACGGGCATCGTGGAGATTCTTGGCTAGCCCCGCAAGGCGGCCCGGCCTGGACGTGGTCCGGGATGAAGGGCGGGCCTGGGGAATCGGACTCCAGGCCCGCTGCTTTGTCCTGTGTTAACATAACGATGAAACGGGTTAGACTAGGAGGTCCGGAACGGCATGGAACGGTTGAAGGGCGGCTACAGCGGCGTGGTGCTGTGGCTGGATTTGACAGAAGGCGTTGTGCGCAAGGAGGCCCTGGACGAGAGCCTAGCCTTGAACTATATCGGCGGGCGCGGCTTCACCTCGCGCCTACAGTACGACTTGATTGGCCCGGTGGTGGATCCGCTTGGCCCCGACAACGTGCTCATCATCGCGCCGGGGGTGCTCACGGGGACGGTGGCGCCGTCATCCGGCCGGTTCACCATCGGGGGGCGGTCGCCACTGACGGGAATCCTCGGCGACGCGAATTCTGGCGGCATGTGGGGAGCCGTGCTGCGGCGGGCCGGCTACGATATGATCGTCGTTCGGGGTCAGTCGCGGCAGCCGGTATACCTGTGGATTGACAACGACCGCGTGGAACTGCGCGACGCCCGCCACCTGTGGGGCAAGGACACCCACGAGGCCGAGCGGCTGATCCAGGAGGAGATGGGCAAGACGTGCAGCGTGGCATGCATCGGGCAGGCGGGCGAGAACCTCGTCAAACTCGCGGGGTTCATCGCCGACGGCGAGCACGCAGCGGCGCGCACTGGCTTGGGGGCAGTCCTCGGCTCCAAGCGCCTGAAGGCCATCGCCGTGCGCGGCACGAAGGGGGTCCCGCTGTACGACCCCGCGCGGTTCAAGGAACTGTCCGACGAACTCACGGAGTTGCTGAAGCAGGACAAGCGGAGTGGCGTGGAACTGCCTACCTACGGCACGACGGCGCTCCTTCGGCACCACATGGCGCTGGGTGGGCTGAACACGCGCAACTTCCAGTCGGGGGTGTTTGGGGGCGCCGACCAGATTGACGGCGATGCGCTGAACGAGCGGTATCTCGTGCGCCCGACGGCGTGCTTCCGCTGCCCGTGCAAATGCGACCGCTACAGCGAGGTGCGCGACGGCGAGTTCGCGGGCGTGGCGGTGGGCGGGCCGGAGTACAGCACGCTGGTGGCCTTCGGCTCGGCGGTGGGCAACAGCAACCTGGCTGCCATCCTCAAGGCCAACGACATGTGCAACCGCTACGGCCTGGACACCATTGAGACGGGCAACCTCATTGCCTTCGCGATGGAATTGTACCAGCGGGGCATCCTGACGCGGGAGCAGGCCGACGGCCTGGACCTGACGTGGGGCAACTACCACGCCGTTCTGGAGATGATAGACCGCATCGCGTTCCGCCAGGGCTTGGGCGACTTGCTGGCCGAAGGGGTTGCCCATGCCGCGCAGGAGATCGGACACGGGGCCGAGCGGTACGCGGTGCACGTGAAGGGCATGACGCCGCCGCCGCTGGACCCGCGCTCGGTCAAGGTGTACAACTTCCGCTACGCGGTGGCGTCGCGGGGGGCGGACCACCTGCGCATCTCCGCGCCCGGAGCCTACGGCCTGGACGCGCTGCCGCCGGACGAAGCCGCCGCCAAGTTGAAACTCTGGGAAAGCATCGTTACCATTCCGGACCTCATGGGGGTGTGCAAGTTCCCGTATTCCTACTACGCTGAGACGCCGGATTTGACGCTTCGGAAGATGTTGCATATCGTTCCAGATTTGTATTCGGCGGCGACGGGGTTGGAAGTTACCGGCGACGACCTGCTCCGCGTGGCCGAGCGCGTGGCCAACGTGGAACGCGCCCACAACGCGCGGCTGGGCGTCGGCGCGAAGGACGATACCTTGCCCCCTCGGTTTACCGAGGATGTCATGCCCGAGGGGCCTGCGAAGGGCAGGGTGTACGACATCCTAGACGACCTCAAGCCGGCGTGGTACAGGGCGCACGGTTGGGATGTGGAGACGGGCCTGCCGACCCGCGCCACGCTGGAGTCGCTGGGCCTGGCCGACATCGCCGACGATCTGGAACGGCGGGGCGTCTTGCCGGCTTGATACGCCCGCTTGAACGAGATAACCTGTTGTTGGAGGAGATATGACCAAACTCATTGATCTCAGCATGGAAGTCAGCAAGGATATGGTGGTGTTCCCGCGCGTCGCGCCGCCCATTATGGCGATGTTGGAGAGTTGGGAGGAGTTCGCCACCAACATCGGCGCGGCGAAGTACGGGGCCACCTGGCTCACGGCGCACTATGTCGTCGTGTTGGGAGACCACGTGGGGACCCATGTGGACTCGCTGCGGCACATGCGAAGCGATGCCCCTGGCCCCGATGGCATCCCGCTGGAATATTGCTATGGCGACGGCGTGGTGCTGGACTTCAGCGACAAGCCGGTGGGCTACGGCATCACGCCGGCGGACTGCGAGGCCGAACTGAAGCGCATCGGGTATCGCCTCAAGCCGCTGGACATTGTGCTGGTGAAGACGGGCGCGTCGCGGTACAACACCGAACTGCGCTACCTCACGGACCACTGCGGCATGACAGGTGAGTCCACCGAGTGGCTGCTGGATCAGGGCATTAAGATGGTGGGGATTGACGCGCCGACGTGGGATCGCCCGGTCAAGTCCATGTTCGAGACGAAGCAGTTCTGGCCTGGGCACCTGGTCATGTTGCACCGCGAGTACTATCACCTGGAGAACCTGGCGAATCTGGACGCCATCCCGCGGCCCTTCGGCTTCAAGGTGGCAGTGTTCCCCATCAAGTGGAAGGGTACGACGGCTGCGCCGGTGCGGGCGGTGGCCATTCTGGACGAATAGCCTGGGTTTGCGCATTGGGGGCGCAGGGGGATGACCTCGTCTCCCTGCGCCCTTTTTCGCGCGGCGGAAGGCAGGTATGACCGTGTACGTGGCGATCCTGGCATCTCTGGACACGAAAAGCGAGGAAGCGGCCTTCCTGCGCGACATCGTCCGCGCCGAGGGCGGGAACCCGTTGCTGGTGGATACGGGCGTGCTGGGCCAGCCGGGCATCTCCGCTGATGTTACACGGGAGGAGGTGGCCCTGGCCGCCGGCACCACATTGGATGACATCATCCGCGCGGGCGACAAGGCACGTGCGCTCGTCGCCATGGCCGACGGCGCCAGCCGCATCCTCCTGCGCCTGCTGGCCGAGGGTCGTCTGGGCGGGGTGCTGTCCATCGGCGGGTCGCGGGGGACGGCCCTGGGCACCCGCGTGATGCAGGCGCTGCCGGTGGGCATCCCCAAACTCATGGTTTCCACAATGGCTAGCGGCCCGACGCCCTTTGGCCCCTACGTGGGCACCAAAGATATCACGCTCATGCATTCCGTGGCCGACATCAGCGGCGTGAACTCGGTAACCGGGCCGATTTTCGCCAACGCCGCGCGCGCGATTGCGGCTATGAGCCGCGCGGCTGCCCCCGTAGCGAAGGCCAAGTCGCAGGTGTTGGCTGCGACCATGCTCGGCGCGTCCACGCCGTTGGTAGAGCGCATCCGGCAAGCGATGACTTCCCCCGAGAGCGAGGTCATCGCGTTCCATGCGGTCGGCACCGGCGGTCGGGCGATGGAGGAACTCATCGCCCAGGGCCTCATGGACGGCGTGTTTGACGTGAGCCCGACGGAACTCCTGGCCCACCTCGTCGGCGGGCCGTTCAGCGCCGGGCCGGAGCGTATGCGCGCCGCGGGCCAGCGGAACATCCCGCAGGTCGTGGCTCCGGGCGCGCTGGACTTCATCATTGAAGGTCCGCCGGAGACGCTCCCGACGCGTTATGCGGGACGCAAGACGATGCGCCACACGCCGACGATTACCCTGGTGCGCTCGTCGCCCGACGAGATGCGCGCCGTGGCCAGGCTTATTGCCGAGCGCCTAGCCGAGTCGCGCGGCCCCGCCGCGTTGATTCTCCCCCTGCGCGGGTTCAGCGCATTCTCCACTGAGGGACAGCCCCTGCACGATGCCGAAGCCGACTGGGCCTTCGTGGACGCCATCCGCCGTCACGCTCCGGCCAATGTGGAGGTGGTGGAACTGGATGCCGCGCTGAACGATGCGCCTGTTGCCGAGACCGCCGTGCGCCTGATGCGGGAGATGTGCGGGATGTAGTCGCCGAACGCACGGCGTCGCCTGCGCTTGCCTGTTGCCCGCGATTGCGCTATGCTGAAGCCGGAGGGGAGCCATGACGAGGAAGATTGCGATCATCGGCACGCTGGACACCAAAGGCCCCGAGGTAGCCTACATCCGCGACTTGATTCGCGCCCGCGGGCGGGACACCATCGTCATAGACCCAGGCGTTCTTGGCCGCCCCACGATTCCCGCCGACGTTACGCGGGAGGAGGTGGCCAGGGCGGGGGGCCGCGACCTGCCGTCGCTCATCGCCGCGGGCGACAAGGGCGAGGCCATGCGCGTGATGATTGAGGGCACGACCACTATCCTGGCGCACCTGTACGCCGAGGGGCAGGTCGGCGGGGCTATCGCTGTCGGCGGGGGGCAGGGGACGGCCATCGGCGCGACGGCCATGCAAGCGCTGCCCATCGGCGTCCCCAAGGTCATGGTCTCCACCATCGCCAGCGGCCGCAACATCTTTGAGCCGTATGTGGGCACGACAGACATGACGTTGATGCATTCGGTGGCCGATATTCTCGGCATCAACGCGGTAACGCGGCGGGTCTTCGGCAATGCAGCGGCAGCAGTGGTGGCGATGGCCGACGCCAACGAGGCGGTGCAGGATTCGGGCAAGGTTACCATCGGCGTTACGATGCTGGGCCTGACCACGCCGTGCGTGCTGCGCGCCAAGGAGCGCCTGGAGGCGTGGGGCTACGAAATCGTCGGATTCCATGCCAATGGCACGGGCGGCCGCTGCCTGGAGCGCCTGGTGCGCGAGGGGCTGATCAAGGGCGTGATGGACATCAGCACGCAGGAATTGACCGGCCACTTGTGCCGCGGGTTGTTTGACGCCGGCCCCGAGCGCATGACCGCCGCGGGGGAGTTGGGACTGCCACTCGTGGCGACGCCCGCGGGCACCGACTACATCGTCCTCGGCCCTCTGTCATCCCTGACGGAGGAGCACAGGAAGCGGCCGTTTATCATCCACAATCCCAACATCACGCTGGTGCGGACGGCACGCGACGAGATGGCGGAGGTGGGGCGGCTCATGGCCCGGCGGCTCAACGCGGCGAAAGGCCCGGCGGCGGTGCTGATTCCCATGGGCGGCTTCAGTTTCTCGGATCGGCCTGGGCATGCGTTCTACGACCCCGAGGCCGACGCCGCGCTGGTGCGTGCGCTGGAGGCGGAACTCAACCCGCGCGTGGAACTCCACAAGATTGACGCGCATGTGAACGACGAGGCTTTCGCCGACGCCGTCGCGGAGAAGATGCGGGCGTTCATGGAGGGGTAGAGCATGGAGGAAGCGTGGCTTCGCGCCGCCGAGGAGTTTGCGCGGGTCTCCAGGCGCGTGTGGGAGCGCGGGCTGGTCGCGGGGAGCGGCGGGAACATCAGCCTGCGCGTGCCCGGAACGGCGCTGGTGATGATCAAGCCGAGCGGCGTGGCGGCGCTAGATTGCGCGCCCGAAGACCTGATCGGCCTGGATTTGGACGGGCGCGTGGTGGTCGGCAAGGGCAAGCCGAGCAAGGACACCAACTTCCACCTGGGCATCTACCGCACGCGCCCGGATGTGCAGGGCATCGTCCACGCCCACGCGCCCTGGGCCATCGCCCTGGGACTTCTGGATTACGCCGAGTTGCCCCTGCTGACGACGCAGGCCGAGGTGAAACTGCGGCGGGTGCCAGTGTTGCCGTTTGCACCGTCCGAGTCCGAGGAGTTGGAGGCGCTGGTCGTCGGGGCGTACCGCGACCCGGAGGTGGCAGCGGTACTGCTGGCGCGGCACGGCCTGGTTGCAGCGGGGCCGACGCTGGCCGCTGCCGAGCAGATCGCCGAGTTGGTGGAGGAGACGGCGCAGATTGCGCTGTTGGCGCGCATGGCCGGGGGCCGCTGACCCCGTGGCTACTCGCTTTCGTGGCCGGGGAACCAGTCCCGCAGGAAGGGATACTCGCGGACTAGGTGCCTCACGGACTGCTCGCGAGCGCTGGGCTGGCCCACTTCGTAGGACGCCGGAGCGGAGGAATCGGTCTGCACAGCCGCGAGGACGGGGTGCTGCTTGCGCTCGGGCCGGGTCATGCCCACCGACGACAGGATTTCGGCCATTTGCTCCAGGCTCGCCAGGTTGTGGCCGGGGAGAAAGTCGTCTATGAAGGGCAGCGCGGCCACCATGCCCCGCTGGTCAGGCCGGAAGCCCGGCGTGCCCAGCAGGGGATTGAGCCACACGAGACGGTAGCAGGAGCGTTGCAGTCGGGCGACCTCGCGGCGCAGGAGGTCAATGTCGCCGCGGTCCCAGCCATCGCTGATGACGAGCACCACCGCACCCGAACCGAGCACCCGCCGCGCCCACCGGAAGTTGAACGCCTTGAGCGCCTCGCCGATGCGCGTCCCACCTGACCAGTCCAAGACGGCCTTGCCGACCTCGTCCATGGATTCGTCCACGTCCCGATGGTGAAGATGATGCGTGATGCGGGTGAGTCGCGTCCCGAAGACGAAGGCTTCCACCGGCACGTCCTTCAGGCCGTGCGTGAGGGCGTGGATAAAGTGCAGGAGCATGCGCGAGTACCGCTCCATGGAGCCGCTAATATCGCAGAGGATGACCAGCGGGCGCGGGCGGTACACGCGGAGGCGGTAGGCGAGTTTCAGCGGTTCGCCACCGCGCGCCAGGTTATCGCGCACGATGCTGCGGAGGTTCAGCCGGCCCTTGGAGCCTGCGTGGTAGCGGCGCGTGCGCCGCTGTCCCAGTTTCCACCCCAGGTTGGCGATGGCGCGCTTGGCTTCCTGGATTTCCTCCCACGTCATCTCACCGAAATCCTTGTGCCGCAGGACTTCGGCCGGGCTGTACGTCTGGGTAAACTTCTGGGCCGGCACCAGTTGCTCCCCGTCGCCGTCCTGCGCGGCCGTTTCCGACGGCTCGTAGCGCACGGGGCCGGTGCGCAGCCCGTCGGCAGGGCGTTCGGGCAGGCGGGCGCGCTTCGTCTTGGTAGGCTTTGAGGGGTCGCGCTTTTCGGGCGCCTGTTGCATTCCCCAGAAGATTTGAAACGCCTGGTCAAACACAGGCAGGTCCTCGCGGCGGTTGACCAGGAGCGCGCGGGCGGAGTAGTAGAACGAGTCGCGGTCCGTGATGGAGACGTATCCCAGCGCCTTCACCAGGTCCAGCATCTGGCTCAGGCTCACGCTGACGCCCATCAGGCGAAGGACGCGCCCAAACTGGAGGACGTGCGCCAGCAGGTGGCCTCCAGTTGGAATCCCCTCGTCATCGCCGAGCCATTCGGCCAGGATGTCCTCTGCGTAATCCGCGCTCATCGCCGGTTCCTCGCGCGCCCTGCAGTCTCGGAGCGCCGAACGCTAGCCCCCGCAGACGGGCGCTTCATATCCCGCCTCGGGGTTGTATTCGGGCAAGCAGGGGTGAGGCGGGGCCATCTTCTTGTAGTCCGGCTCTTTGCCCTCGCTCTGGATGCGCGCGCGCAGGCGGGCGATCATCTTCTGGATAGGGCCATTGCGCACGGCTTCAATGTCATCCTGGTATTTCAGGAGCACGCCGAGGGTGTCGTTGACGATGTCCTCGTTCAGTTCGTGGGCGTCCAGAGTAACCAGCGCTTCGGCCCAGTCCAGCGTTTCGGCGATGCCGGGAACTTTGTACAAATCCATGTGCCGCAGTTCCTGCACCAGGAGCACCAACTGCTGCGCTAGGTGTGAGGTGGCCTCCGGCACCTTCAGCATGACGATCTGGTACTCCTTCTCGGCAGTTGGGTAATCTATCCAGTGGTAGATGCAGCGACGCTTGAGGGCGTCGTGGATTTCGCGCGTGCGGTTGGACGTGATGATCACGATAGGCGGTTCCTTCGCGCGAATGGTGCCGATTTCGGGGATGGTGATCTGGTAGTCGCTCAGCAACTCCAGCAGGAACGCCTCAAACTCTGCATCGGCGCGGTCCAGTTCGTCAATCAGCAATACGGGCGCGGTGCCGCTCTCGCTCAACTCAAACGCCTGGAGCAAGGGCCGCTTGATGAGGTACTTCTCGCTGAACAGGTCCTGCTCTATGTCGCCGCACTTGCCATCCTGCGCCTCCAGCGCGCGGATGTGCAGGAGCTGCCGGGTGTAGTTCCACTCGTAGATGGTGCTGTTGACGTCCAGCCCTTCGTAGCACTGGAGGCGAATCAGGGGGCGCTCCAGCATTTCGGCCAGCGTCTTGGCGATTTGCGTCTTCCCGACGCCGGCCTCGCCTTCCAGGAGCAGCGGCTTGTGCAGCCGCAGCGTGAGGAAAAGCGACGTGGCCAGCGCCTGGTCGGCTATATAGGCGTGCTCCAGAAGGGCCTGCTGCAAGTCTCTGATTGTGTAGAAGTCTTTGGCTGCCATCCCATCCCTCGGTTCTGTACTCAAACGGTTTGCGGCGCGTCGGGCCGTGTGCCTGGGCCGGCTGCGGCGGCGACGCGTTTCCCAACGATAGAATTATACGCTCCAAAGCGGAATGCGTCAAGAAAGGTGCAAACGGGTCTTTTCACGACTTCGCCAGGTCGGTGTGGTGGGCGCTTGGCCGCCGCGAGGTCGCGGTGGGCCATTGGCGGGCGGCGGTCAGCCACCGTATTGGAATGCTGGGGCGAGGCGCCTCGCTCGCAGCGACGGGCAGGTCCAAACCTCTCCCCGTCATTGCGAGCGAAGTGGATCAATCTCGGAGCGTGGAGGTTGCTTCTACACGGACGCAGTGCCGGGTCGCCCCACACGCGTGCTCGGCAAACCCTGCCAGGCGCCCTGGCCTGGGGCCTACGCCTTCGTGTCGGCTAGCAGCGCCTCGGCCTGCGCCATGACCTTCTTCGTCTTGTCGGCCACGGGCAGGTTCCCCTGCCGCGTCAGGTCCTCCGCGATGAGGCGCATGGCGTGCACCAATTCGGTCGTAACCATCGCCGCATTCTCTCGCAGGATTTGCAGCGTGCCGTCCGGGTACGGGGCGGCCAGCAGGCGGTTCAGCAATTGCACCTCCGGGGGCGCGGCCTCTTGAATCAGGCGGATAGCGATGTCCCCGATCTGTTCCATTTTGGCGACCCACTCCGGGTGGCCGTCGCGCTCGGCGGCGTTGAGGTTCGCGCTCAGCACAACGAAGAACGCCTCGCTCATCTCGTTCAGGTGCTCGCGCAGGTAGGCTTCTGGGTCTTCTGCCTGGAGCGCGCCGCTGAGGAGCGACGTGGCCTGATTGATGACCTGCTTGGAAGCGGCGTCCATCTCCTCGGCCACCTGCACGATACGCGCCCGCATTTCCGACAGGCGTTTGGCCTTGGCCTCGTCGCCGTGGGCCTTGGCCGCCTCCATCTGGGCGGTGATTTCCTGGAAGAAGGAGTAGTCCATCAGGGGCCGCCCGTAACTCACCAGCGTTCGGAATTCCTCGTCGTCCTGGGCATCATCCAGCAGGGCGACCAGTCCCTCGCGGCTCAGCAGCCCCTTGCTCCCTTCGCCGGCGATCTCCTCGCCCACGGGGAGGCCAAACTCCTGCATCAGGCGTATGCTGAGCGAGTTCAGCACCTGGGCCACGCGCTCCTGCCCGTTGGCCTGCGCGGCTTCTGCGGATGCGGCCAGCGTCTGGAAGAAGTCGTAGTCAATCTTGTCGCGGTTCTGATCCAGTATCTCCTGGAACGCCGAAGGGTCCCTGGCCTGCAACATCTGGTTGATGAGGTCCACGTGTGCGCGCTGCGCGTCCATCATCTCTTTGGTAACCCCGTCGGCCTGCAATATGGTCTCGGCCATGCTCTGCATGGTGAAGAACATCTTGGGCTGGAGGAGGTAGGCTTTGCGCTGCTCCGGCGGGAGCGAGTTCATCACGGCGTTGGTCAATTCGCCCAGCACCTTCTGTCGCTCGGTCTCGTTGGCGCCGAAGGACGGCGGCATGTAGGCCAGCAGCAACTCCTTGGATCGGTCGTGGTACACGAAGGGCAGGTTCAGCGCGCCCTCGGCTCCACAGGCGGGGCAGCGCGCGATGTTGACGCGCCCGGACAGCAGTCGGGTCTTGGCCGTGGGGTCCTTCTCCAGGTCCAGGATGCGCTCGGCAGTCGCGCCGAACTGGTGTCCACATCGGCTACAGGTCGCGGGGGTGATTCCCTGGTTCAGCATTTCTTGATTCCTTTCGTCGCGCGGCGGATGGCGCGGTTTCAGGCCGCCCCATCGCGTGTATTTGGGACGGAGTGCCTTGCGGCGGGCGCTCCAAACCGTTCACAACACATCGGCCTGCGACGGGCGCAGGCCTGGCGTCAGTGTACGTCAGGATGCCAGAAATGTCAATTTGCGTTTCCGCACTACCGAAGCAGGTTCAGCCCCTGGTCCAGCGCCAGCCGAATCCAGCGGGCGAAGACCGTGGGGGTCTATCGCGTACACGATGGCGAACGACGTTACCAGGATGATGCCCGCGAGCCATTTGGTGTAGCGCCCGCGCGTCCGCGCGATGAGGATCAGCGCCAGCACCGCCATGATGGCAGGGCCGACGACCTTCACGTCGCCGATGGGGACCTCGTACCCGGCCACGTAACGCTCTTCCTCGCCCAGGAACGCCGCCAGGTCAAACTGGACGCCCAACGCCACGAGGAGGACCTCGGCGACGAGGACAAGCAGGAGGACCCACGACGCCCAGCGTGTGGACTCGCCTTCGGTGCGATAGACCTCGTACACGGCGGTTGGGATGAGCAGCAGGACGGTGATGAGCGGGTTTGAGCGCAGGATTCCCAGCACGATGCCCACCAGTGCGATGATGCCGAGGATGGCGCAAATCGTGCCCGCATGTTTCGTTGGTTTGGCCATCAGATCTCCCTTCGTAAGGCTATAGGTGGCTGTTGCGCCGTCAGTGGCCTACTGCCGCGCTCGCGGCGCGGTGAACCCGATGAAGAACCGCGGAATATCTCCCAGGCTGTACTCGGCCCGCGCGCTGTACGAGATGAGGGTATTGCTCGCATCTCGGATTGCCACGCGCTTCACGTCGGCCCAGGTCCCTGGCAGCGGGCCGAAGGCGGTCTGGTCCAGCGGCGCAACGGTGCCCAGGCGCGCGTCGCCCAGCCAGATGGTAGCCTCGGTTTGGGAGTAGTTCCGCACCACCAGCAGAAAGACACCCTCCACTGGGGCTGGACAGGCATCGCCGCCCTCCTGCGGGATTCGGACGAGGATGACGGGCTGGGTGTACCCTTCCAGGCGCTGCGGTTGGACCTCGGCTTGGGCCAGCGTTGCGCCGTCCCCACCTCGCACCGACACGCGGAACCCCTTGCCCGACGGGGTTCCTGGCCCCGCGATGGATGCGATCTGCACGGAGCACGGTTGCAGTTCGTACACGAGGCGGTCGTACAAGGTAACGGCGATGCGCTGGTCGGTGTGATTCTCTATCACCAGGTCGTAGTTCGTGTCGCACGCAGCGAGGATGCCCGCTGCGATGACGAGGAAGGCCGCTACGACAAGCCCTCTGGCGATCTTGCCCGCGCCCATCACTGCGACCTCCCGCCGACCCACACGATTTCCCATATCGGGGGTAGCCAGGGATTCCACTCGTAAATCTGCTGCACCTCTACCCCCTGCATTTCGTATGGGTTGTTGTCCCAGTTGTACACCCCGCCCTTCAAGTAGTTGGGGACGTAGCCGATGCCCTTGTAGCGGTACTGGAGGACGTGGGTGTACTCGTGCATGAGGAGCGGGCGGTTGTTGCGCTCGCTTTCCAAGATGAGAATCGTGTTGCCCCACGTCCAGCCGGTGGTGTTGGGCGGGATGCCACCGGCGGGGAAGTTGCGAGCGTAGGCGATGCGGGTTCCGTCGGGGCCGGGTTCCAGTTTCCACAGCGCCAGGAACGCGCCGATGCCCGAGTAGAACCCCGTGCCGTGCCCGCCCGGCTTGCCAATCCGGCTCAGCAGGTCGCCGCCCAGCAGGTCCACGAGCCGGTAGTACACCTGCCAGTCGCGCTCCAGCCATTCACCGTTGGGACCGGTGCCCGGGTAGCGAAGGGAGAGAAGGTAATCTTGCCAATCCTGCTCGTTGGGGTCGCGCCCGTGGGTCGCGCGAAAATCGGCGACCCAGTCGGGGTCGGGCGTCGGGGGTTGGCTGACGCCCACGTCGTGGCGCGCGACCAGCGGCTTGGACGTCGGCAGTGCCCGAAAGATAACCCGATTGCGAGTCGCAATCATCACACCCCTCCCGGCCCGCGCTGCGCTATGCGGCGGGTTCCGAGTACATTGTACAGCATAATCAACGGCGCGTAAAGCAGTTGCGCAATCCTGCCAAGCCGTCTATACTTGCCGCGAAGACCTTTGCACGACAGGAGGACGTTGCTATGGACTGGGGGATGCGGAATCGGTTGGCGCAGTTGATACAGCCGGACGGACATTGCTTTTTCCTGCCGATAGACCATGGCTACTTCCAGGGGCCGACCCGCAGGCTGGAGAAACCGGGCGAAACGGTCAAGCCACTCTTGCCGTATTGCGACGCGCTTTTTGTCACCAGAGGAGTATTGCGTGCTTGCATTGATCCTACCAACAGCAAACCCATTATCCTG
>JARYMK010000259.1 GCA_029907165.1 Anaerolineae bacterium | reverse complement strand
ATGGCACGTGGGGCATGGACGAGGGCACGACGTTCCTCGCCGATGACACGCGCCCGACGCGGATCCTGGAGGCCGTCCGCGCCGACCCCAAAGCCTGGGAGGGCAAGTACATCCGCATCGTCGGCTACTACGAGGGGTGGGACCTGTTCGGCTCCGTGGGCACCGGCCCGGCCGTTACGCGGAGCGACTGGGTCATCCGCGACGACAGCGGCGCCATCTACGTGCACGCGGGTAGCGCGGCGGTTGACGGCCTGGACATCTCGCCCTCGGAGAAGGTGGAAGGCGTGCTCCTGCGGCTGTTCGCCCAGGTGCGGGTGAACGACGCGGGCCAGCCCTACCTGTGGATCGTGCAGGGGACGCGCATCGGCCCCGCGACCCAGGTTATGCTGGAGTACGAGCGGTCGGGCGGGTTCGCCGGGTTCATGGATCGGCTGACCGTGTACGCGGACGGCCGCGCTGTGCTCAACCGCAAGGGGGTGGAGACCACCTTTCGCCTGACGCCGGAGGAGATGGCACGGCTTACGGGGGAACTCGCCTCGGCGCAGTTCATGAGCCTGGATGAGGCGTACATACCCTCCGACCCGTGCTGCGACCGATTCACGTACATCATCCGGTACATGAGCCCGGCGGGCGGCAAGCCGCACACCGTGAAGACGATGGACGGGACGATTCCGCCGCAGTTGGTGCCCGTCCTGGAGACGCTGAACAACCTGGTGAGCCGGTAGGGGCGAACCTGCGTGTGCGACGACGCAGCGCGTATCAACGTGCGACGTACCTTGCGAGGTGCGTCGCACGTTGCTTTTGCGGCGCAATGTGTTGGGGCTCCATTCGTGGAAATGAAACGTTGAGGCGGTTCACGAACCGCAGGGGCCATAGGGACAGGGCTGCAGGGGCAGTTCATGAACTGCCCCTACAATCCCTTCGCCTAATACGCCGTGTCGGTCGCCAGCACCGCCGCGGTGAGGCTCAACAGTCGCCCCGCGCGGCCGATTTTCACGGGGTCCAGGCTTTCGGGACTATCGCCGGGCAGGTGCGAATAGGCATCCGCGCCCGGCCACGAGAGGGTGATCATCGGGTAGTTCGTCTGTAGCCGCTGCGACAGGTAGAACGGCGCGTGAAGCCCCATCCCCGCCGTCTTCAGCGGAATACTAAGCCGCCGTGCGCCGGTCTGCACCATCTCGGTCATGCGGTCGCTGCTGGAACGCCACGCGAGCACGGCCTCCCCATCGCCTGCACCCACGCCCTCCACCTGAAACACGGCGACCACTTTCAGATCCGACAGCCCCGACCGGGTGCCCAGGTACTGATACAGCGCGGGCGTCTGGTGCAGTTCCCCGCCTGCCCACGCCACGAAGAGCACGGTGCGCTTGGGCTTGAAGTCCCAAGCCTTCCACGAGCGGATCATCTCCAGCATGGTGGCTATGCCGCTGGCGTTGTCGTTGGCGCCCGGGTACAGGACGCCGTTGACCGCGCCCAGCCCGTCGTAGTAGGCCAGGATGACCACCATCTCCGAATCCAGCGCCACGTCTTCGCCGGGCCACATGGCCATGACGTTGCGGTAGGTGATGTCCTGCTGCTCAACGGGGGCGAACTGCGCCCTCGCCCGCGCGGACGTCGCCACGTGGAACCCCTCACCGTCGGCCAGCGATGCCCTGCGCTCGCGCAACGCGGCCAGGTTGTAGCCGGAGCCGCTCAGAATGCGGTCTGCCGCCTCGGGCGTGATGAACAGCACCGGCATGGGCCGCGCCGTCAGCCCCACGCCGGGTATGGACGTGCCGGGCAGTTCGCGGCGGAGCATGACGTTTGGGTCGTCGGTGATGACAAGCGCCGCCTGCGCGCCCACGTAGGCCAGGGAACTTCCTGGGCCGTAGAACCACGGATAGGTCGTCAGCCACTGATCGGCGTGGTCTAGCAGGAGAATCCGGTCTGTGCGCGTTGCGTCGGCCTCGGAGAACCCAAGCGCCGCGCGCACCGCGCTCAAGTTCGTGCTCGGTGTGTCGGCCCTCATCGCCACGTACACGATTTCCCCGTCGGCCTCTCTCCCCTGCCTTGACGAGAGTTCAGTCGCCTCTGCGAAATCCC
>JARYMK010000258.1 GCA_029907165.1 Anaerolineae bacterium | reverse complement strand
TTCAGCCAGACAAGGACGGTTTTGTCCGGCTGTCCATCGCCGAGTTCAGTCTGTGAAGTAGCACCATTGGTTACTAAGATCACCTCTGTGACATCAAAGGGGTACATTTCCGCCAAATCGCGGATCAGGTTCTGGTAGTTGATGCTGCTCTCGTGAATGGCCATTTGAACCCCTCGTTATCCCATCGTTCATCCAACGGATATACGAATATTATACTCAATCTCGTTATAAGGGGCAACAATGTCCGCAATGTTATCCTTGTTAATGTTATCCTTGTTCTGACTTGTATTCAAATTCCTGACTCCGGGCTGCTCTAGCCCTCGTATCCTGGCCATGCTCGGTTTTCTGAGGCGGGGCGCATAATCTGGGGCAGCCACGCCACCTTGTCCCTCCCATATGTGGCGTGGGGACAGGGCCCCTACATCTCCACTCGCACCGTCGCCGTTTCCCACGGCCCGCAAGGGACGCGCACGGTGCGGCCGTCCACAACCGCCAGCGGAGCCAGGGGCTCCTCTGCGAGATTGACGCGCTCGGCGCGGCGGATGGGCCAGGCGAATGTTAGTTCCGCGTCCACGGCGCGCGCTCCGTAGTTGCACACGCGCACGACGAGGCCATCGCCTGCTTCGGGGATCTTGACCGCCGTTACGACGAGCGAGTCGGGCCGCACAGCCAGGAACGAGGCCGCAGCGGGGAGCGAGCCGCCCGCCGTCGCCACCTGCACCGCCCGCATGGGCGTCTCAAAGGCATGGGCTTGGCGGAAGGCCTGCTCCCATCCGCCCGCATGGGGGATGATGGCATAGTGGAACATGTGCTCGCCGAGTTCCTGGGCTTCGGGCGTGGGCCTGCCGGGGCCAGCGCCCCACTTGCGCGTCGCCAGATCGTCGCGCGACAGCCAGCCTACGCAGCGCAGGAGCGTTACGGCGATGGTCGCGCCGGCACCGCCCGGGATGGCCTCGCCTTCGGGGAGGCCGCGCACCGCCACCATGACGCCCCGCTCGCCGTCGTTCACGTCGCAGAAGGCGCGCTGGGGGAAGGTGGGCTGGGGCTGCTCAATCCAGTCGGCGGTGTCGGCGGGCAGCGTCAGGCTGCGGCGCACCACGTCGTAGTGCCCTTCGGCCAGCGAGTGGTCGGTTTGAATCGGCGTCGGCACGAGGACGCGCAAGCGGTGGTCGCGGGCGGCGTTGACAAGGGTGGTCTGGATGTCGCAGCGCGGCACGCCAGCAGCCAGCGAGACGCGTGTCGTGATGGGAATGACGACGTGGTGGGGCGAGCGGGATGCGCGGTCAGGGGACAGGGATTCCGGCACGCGGTACAAAAGGTCTATCTCCAGCGTGGCGCGCGCCGGGCCGGTTTCCACCAGCCGGATGACGGGCTTCTCGCAGGGGGCGTCCACGAGGATGTCGCGCTCGGGCGGGCAGTAGTTGTACTCGTCGCCGCGGTCACCGCCGTCTACGAATCGGTTGACGCCGGCAAGGCGCATGCCCGTCGGCCTGTGCAGGATGGTCAGGGTTCCGTCGCGCGGCTCTACCTCCACGACGAGGAACTCGTTCTCTAGGCGCAGGGCCGATGCCCTCACCGAGCCGTTGGTCGGCGTGGGCGAGGCCGCTTGCACCGTGAACGCGCGGTAGCCGAAGCCCGGCACGTCCGACGTGGCCAGCGCCACGCGGCAGCGCAGCGGGCTTCGCACGCGCACTTCCACCTCGCGCACGGTCTCGTCGTCCATCAGGCTCTGCGACAGCGACGCCCAGTTCTGCAGGATGGCAGGATCAGGCGCGCCGCTCTCGCCCAGCGTAACATCCAGCCGGGCGCGCTCGCCATTCCGGCGCAGGAGTACCTCGCGGATGGGCCTATCCTGCACCTTGCCGTCCTGCGCCGCCGCGGCCACCAGCAGCAACTCCTCCCGCGCAAAGGTGCCTGTGAAGTACTCCTCTTGCGTGCGCTCCAGAACCTGGCAGGGCAGGCGCTCGCCCCGCTCGTTCACGATGGCGAATTCCTCCAGGCTCTGGGGCAGTTCCAGCGTAGCCTCCAGCACGTCGGTGCGGGGACCGGCCAGCGGGTTGAAGATGACCAGCGCGGGCGACCCGCCAGGGGCTGCAACCGCG
>JARYMK010000257.1 GCA_029907165.1 Anaerolineae bacterium | reverse complement strand
ATGGTCAGCCGCGTCCCGTACACCGGCACCGGAATCTGGCGCAGCATGTAGGGCAGCGCGCCGATGTGATCCTCGTGCCCGTGGGTCAGCACGATAGCCCGCACCCGCTCCTTCTTGTCCAGCAGGTACCCGAAGTCCGGGATGACCAGGTCTACCCCCCACATGTCGTTTTCGGGAAACATCACGCCCGCGTCAATAAGGAGAATGTCGGAGCCATACTCAACGGCGAGCATGTTCTTCCCGACTTCGCCAAGCCCCCCCAGCGGGATAATCCGCAACTTCTGCTTGCTCACATGCACTCACCTCGCTTCACAGACTCATACCTCGTCGGCGCGGGTTCTGGGCAGCCAGACCACCAGCAGCGCCACCGCCGTCAGGGCCAGCGCCGCCCCGAAGTAGAACGGTGCTGATGCCCCGAACCCTTGCCAACCGCCCACGCCCTGCCATAGGACTCCCGCGATGAAACTGGCGGGAAACGCCGAAAGCCCCACGGCGGCGTTGTACACGCCGTAGGCAGTCCCACGCTTCTCCGCAGGCACGATGTCGGCCACCAGCGCCTTGGCCGTGCCCTCCACCGCCCCGTAGTATATCCCATACGCGGCGTAGAGCGCCCAGATTTGCCACCCCGCGCGCGCCAGGCCGAACCCCAGATAGATGAGGCCATACACCAGCCAGCCCCCTACGATCAGTCGCCGCCGCCCCACCCGGTCCGAGAGCGCCCCTGCCGGCGCGGAAATCACCGCGTAGATGAGGTTGAACGCCACCAACATCAGGGAAATCTGGAAGACCGACAACCCCACGTTCCGCGCCCGCAGCAGAAGGAATGCGTCGCTGGAGTTGCCGAGCGTGAACAGCACGATGATGGCGAGAAAGGCTTTGAAGCGCGGCGAGAAACCGCGCAGGCTCAGGCGAACCGCCTCCGCCTTCTTTCCAGGGCTTGCCACTTCCTTGACGAGCAGGCCGAGGATCAGCAGCGCGATGAAGGCCGGTATGATTCCGACCAGCACGAGTGTCTGGTAGGTCTCGCGCGTCATGGCCAGGCCGAACTTCTGGCTGGCGTAGATGATGACGGCAGCCAGCGCCAATCCCACAAACGCGCCCGCCGTGTCGCCCGCGCGGTGGAGCCCGAACGACGCGCCGCGGTTGTTCTCGCCAGCGGAATCGGCGATGAGCGCGTCGCGGGGCGCGGTGCGAATCCCCTTGCCCAGCCGGTCGGCGAAGCGAATCCCCAGCACGGCCTCCCACGAAGTGGCGAGATACAGAAACGGCTTGGACACTGCCGAAAGCCCGTAGCCCGCAAAGGTGATCCATTTCCGCTTCCCGATGCGGTCCGAGATGTAGCCCGAGAAAATCTTCATGAGGCTGGCGGTCGTCTCGGCCAGGCCCTCAATCAGGCCCACGATGGCGGTGCGAACGCCCAGCACGTCGGTGAGAAATAGGGGGAGAGTGGTGAGCGTCATCTCGCTAGAGATATCGGTGAAGAACGAGACCAGCGCCAGCCAGATGACGTTGCGGCTCACGCGCGTTTTGGGCGCGACGTCTGCTTTGTCGGTGCCGATGTGGGTCACGATGCGCCTCCTCAGGGTAAATGTCCGACAAGCGCGGGGACAACCGTGTGCCGGCAGGCCCGTAGTTTAGCACACCTGGGACGTTGGGTCAACCGCGCCGAGGCGCTGACACGCGGCGGGGTGCGGAGTTTGCTGGCAGTCGTCATTGCGAGGGCCCCCAGCGCCCGAAGCAATCTCCCCCATCCCTGGGATTGCTTCGCTCCGCTCGCAATGACGTGACAAGGTATGTGCGACGCACCTCCAAGGTGCGTCGCACGTGAAAAGTTGTCTTTGCGAGGAGCGCAGCGCCCGAAGCAATCCCGCCAGACTGTCATTGCGAAGGCCCCCAGCGCCCGAAGCAATCTCCCCCATCCCTGGGATTGCCTCGCTTCGCTCGCAATGCAGAACCGAGTCAGGGAGATGCACCCCTCTTGCCTTCTAGGGGTTACCGCTTTAGAATACGTCGGCAAGGGCTGATGGAAGGTCAGGGAGACACGAGTATGTCGCGGGCTCTGCTGCTCAGCGTAATGGGCTATCTCATGGGCTCCATTCCCACGTCGTACCTTGCGGGCCGCTGGCTCAAGGGCATTGACCTGCGCCG
>JARYMK010000256.1 GCA_029907165.1 Anaerolineae bacterium | reverse complement strand
CGGGAAAAATCCCGCGTATGCCTGCACTGAATCAATGGCTTACGCTGGTGAAACGAAGTCTATCCATATTATATCACTCCTTCACGAGAAAATCAATAGGTCTTATGAGCAATTTGCTACGTACGCCTCCCCCATTCCCCCAGCCCCCGCTTGTGTGCTATAATCCCCGCAAGCCCGCCACGCGCGGGGATCACGGACGACGGGGGACTCATCGGATGGAGCGAGGCGACATGACACCGGAACAACTAGCCGCCGTGGTCAAGCAGATGGCCCGCGAGCGGGACTGGGATCTGGCGGGCATCTGCGCGCCGCAGGGCGACGGCCTGCCCGCGTGGGTGGGCGCCGTCGTGGTGCTGGGGCTGTACACGCCCGACGACGCCTACGATTTCAACACCTATGTGGAGATCGCGGGCCGCCACCGCTGGCACAAGTTCGCCTACGAGGCGCTGGTGGCGCGGGCGGCGCTCCTGGCGCTGGACCTGAACGCCCGCGGGGTTCGGGCCGAGCCGCTGATTTTCGTAGATTCCGCGCGCCTGGTGAACCTGCGCGAGGCGGCGGTGCGCGCGGGGCTGGGCACGCGGGGGCTGAACGGGCTGGTCGTTACCCGCGAGTTCGGGCCCAGGGTGCGGTTCGGGGCCGTCTTCGTGGAGCCGCGCCTCCCGCCCGACGCCCCCATCCCCGACTACTACTGCGCGTCGTGCTCCATCTGTATCAGCCGGTGCCCCACGGGCGCGCTGACCGCCTGGGGGTTTGACCGGTCGCTGTGCATCGCGGAGTTTGACCCCTCGCCGGAGATGCGGGCGAAGCAGAAGCGCGAGGTGAAGCAGATCACGCCGTTCACCCGCCTGCAATGCAACCTGTGCATCAGCAGTTGCCCCATCGGCAAGAAGCGCGCGGGGACCTGGTGGGACGGCGATTCCCCCACCGTCGCGGAAGAGTGAGCGTCCTACTTCCTGCGCCGCTCCCGCCTGTCGGAATCCCGCAGGAACACGTTGAGCACGAAACTCACCACGCTGATGAGCAGCGCCCCCCAGAAGGCCGCCCCGAACCCGCTGACGTGAAAGCCCAGGTTCAGCGCCTGGCTGAAGTGCGACGTGAGCAGCAGAAGGGCCGCGTTGATGACGATGGTGAACACGCCCAGCGTGAGCAGGATCAGGGGGCAGGACAGCAGTTTCAGAATCGGGCCCAGCAGCGCGTTCACCACGCCGAAGATGAGCGCGATGACCGCCAGCGAAACCCAATCGCCGGTGAAGTCAATGCCGGTAACGACGTGCGCGGCGACATACAGCGCCACCGCGTTGATGAGCCAGCGCCAGAGCGCCTTTGACATGGCGTTCTCCCTTACTCTATGAAGATCTCCACGTGCTCCTGATCTTCCTCGTCTTCCACGTCAATGATTTTCCCCTGCACGCCCGACTGGATGGCCTGCTTGATTTGGTCCACGTCCACGCCCTCCATATCCGGCGCGAACTTGGCGCCCATCTTCAGGCCCACGTTCACCAGGCTCATGGGGATATTGACATTCACCTTGGCCTTGCCCGACCGCAAGTCGGTAACCCGCACGCGGAACCAGCGTGGGGCCGACGCCGCCGACGGGTGCTGCGCCTCCCTGCGGCCCGACTCCAGCGCCGCCAGGAGTTTGGCCGCCTCGTCGGCGTTGATCTGGCCCTGCTCCAACATTTTCAGGATTTGCATCCGCTCTTCGGTCAGCGACATTTCCCTGCCTCCATCACTAGACTACCTTCACCTGTACGCGCTCGCCGCTCTCGTCGTCAATCACGTCCACGAGCAGGAGTTCGCCCGGAGCGCCGCTGCCGTGCAGCGAAAGGATGAGTTCATCCAACGCCGTATCGCGGAACTCGGGGACGAACGGCCGCGCGACGCGCACGCCCCACGCCAGCACGGGGAGCGGGACCGGGAAATCCAGCATGAATTTGCGCCGCCCGTCCGCGTCCGTGATGTGGATGCTGAGCCACGGGGCATCGCGCGACGCTGCGCCAAGCGATAGGACGGCCAGCCCGACGAGGAGAAACGGCACGGTGAGTACCAACCACCCCGTGCCCAGCGCCCAAAGGGTCAGCGCCGCGCCCGCCAGCGTCCATCCCAGGCCGAACAGGAGCACGAACAGCCAGTAGGGCGAGCGCGCCCTGGGCCGCCCTTCCAC
>JARYMK010000255.1 GCA_029907165.1 Anaerolineae bacterium | reverse complement strand
ACTATCTGGTGATGGTCAGCGACGGCTACGTCCACGCGGGCGTGGGCGGGCTGTACCGCCTGGGCTGGGGCTGGCAGAACATCGCCGTGTCGGTGCGCCGCTGGGTGCAGACGGGTGGGGATGCGCACAGTCTGGTGCGGGCGCTGTCCAACACGGCGATGCGACTGTACGATGGCAAGCCTGGCGACGACAGCACCGCCGTGGCGATGCGCGTGCGGCGCACCGTCGTGGCGACCATCTGGACGGGCCCGCCCGCCGACCGCGAGCAGGACGCGCAGGCGGTTTCCCGGCTTATGAAGTCGCGGGGCATCAAGGTCATCTGCGGCGGCACCACGGCGCAGATTGCCGCGCGGGTCCTCGGCCAGGAACTCAAGGTGGACTGGGTGCCGCCCAGCAAGCGCGGGAATACCCCAGCGCGGGCGCGCGGCACGCCGCCCACTGCGCGGCTGGAGGGCGTGGACCTGATTACCGAGGGGATTCTCACGCTGGGCCAGACGGTCAGCCTGCTGGAACAGGCCAAGACCATCCACGACCTGCCGCCAGGGGAGGATGCCGCCAGCCGACTCGCGCGCATTCTGCTGTCCGCCGACGAGATTCGCTTTCTGGTAGGCACGGCCATCAACCCCAATCAGGTGGCGGACGTGATTCGGGGCGAGTCCATGCGGATGCTGTATGTGAGGGAACTGGCCCGCCAGTTGGAGCAAAGGAACAAATCGGTTACACTAGAGCGCATCTAGCACGTTGCCAAGGATTCTTGAGGTGGTCATTGCGAGGGCGCAGAGTGCCCGAAGCAATCCCGGTTGTTCGTCATTGCGAGGGCACGCAGTGCCCGAAGCAATCCCCGGAAGGTGGGATTGCTTCGCTTCGCTCGCAATGACAACAGACAGTTGTAGGCAACCGCTAACACGGGAGAGAGTAGGATGGAGACCAAATCGTTGGTTCTGAATCGCGGCATGATCTGGGCGGGCGCGGCAAAGTTCGCCCTCGCCCTTGCGGCGGCGCTCGCCATCACAAACATGGGCCTGCCCCAATACGTTACCGGCCCCCTGGTCAACGCGCTGCTGCTGTTGACGCTGGAATGGTGCGGGCTGGGCCAGGCCCTGGTCGTCGGCATGGTTACGCCGATGGGCGCGGCGCTGCGGGTCATTCTGCCGCTGCCGCTGTGGGTGATGATCCCGTTCATCGCGGTCGGCAACGCGGCGTTCGTGGGAATCTTCCACCTGCTGCGCGGGCGCAACCGCGCTGTGGCGCTGGTGCTCGCCGCAGTGGTGAAGTTCGCGTGGCTCTACGCGGCGGTTACCGCGCTGGTGGTCTGGCCGCTGCAGGTGGCCGTCGGCGGCAATGTGGCGACCGTTGCCATTCCGCAGGCGCTCGCCAACATGATGCGCTGGCCGCAACTGGGCACGGCCCTTGCCGGCGGGGTTCTTGCCTTCGGCGTGCAGGGCTTCGTTCGGTGGGCGCGGCAGGGCAACAGTCACCCATAGGAAAGCGCAACGTGGGCACATGCTGGATTGATTTTGAGCCGCTCGGCCGCAGGGCGGAATGCGTTCCCGGCGAGACGCTGCTGGACGCAGCGCGGCGCGCGGGCGTTGCCCTTGCGGCGATTTGCGGCGGCGCAGGATCGTGCGGGCGCTGCCGCGTGCGCGTGATGGGCGGCGACGTGTCGGCGCTGTCGGAAACGGAGATTCACAGGCTGGGCGCCGAAGCCATTGCACAAGGGATGCGCCTGGCGTGCCAGACGCGCATCCACGGCGGTGTCAAGGTGTACGTCCCCGCCGACTCCCTGAGCACCACCCAGCGCCTACAGGTGGAGGGGCAGGCCGTCCGGGTCGCGCCGAACCCGCCGGTGGTAGCCTGCCCTGTGGAACTGCCCCCCGCCACGCTGACCGACCTCCGGGCCGATGCCGTCCGCCTGCGCGCTGCCTTGCGCGAGTCCCACGGCTTGGGCGACGTGGCGCTGGATTTCGCGGTTGCGCAAACGCTACCCGACCGCCTGCGGGCGCAGGGCTGGCGAGGCGTGGCGCATGTCCGCCGCGTGGCGGGCAGGGCCGAGATCGTGCGGTTCGGTGCGCCCGATGAGCAGCCCCTGGGCCTGGCGGTGGACCTGGGCACGACCAAGATCGCCGCCTACCTGCTCGACCTGGAGAGCGGCCACACCCTGGCTGCCGACGGCATACCGAACCCGCAGATCGCC
>JARYMK010000254.1 GCA_029907165.1 Anaerolineae bacterium | reverse complement strand
GGTGAGATGATCGGTATCAAGGACGAGATCAGCATGCTGCCGGGCGTGTAACAGGCGGCGTTGCTGTTCGTTGTATTCGTCAACTGTCCAGTTCAAATTGCGGCGCTTAACGCTCAGGGGATAAGCTACATCCAGGAAGATCAGCACATCCGGTTTTGCTAGGCGCTGCCACATGGCGGGAACGTAGGAATGCTCCTGGGCGATTTCCGCGGCCTCGTACCCAGCCTGCCTCAACCGCCACGCCAGCGACGTCTTCCCCGATCCGCACACCCCAACGATGCCGATCCTCATACCCCAGGTCTGTCCCTAAATTGGAACGCGCACCGCCAACCGACGGACTCCCCCATCCTCGCGCCTGGGCAAGATGCCCAGCGCCAGCACACTGATGTCGTCGGAAGGGCGGCCGGCGTCCAGTTCCACCGCTCGGCGCAGCAGGGCATCGGCGACGGCATCAGGGTCCGACGTCCGTTCGGCCACCTCGCGCGCACAGCCCAGCACGTCCCACGGCCCCTTGCTGCGGCCGGCGCTCCACAGACCGTCCGTGGAGACGATAACCCAAGTCCCCGCCTCAAAGGGAAACTCCAAAATCGCGGGCTTGGTGGCGGCGTACAGCCCGACCGGCTGGGCCGACTCGTCTATCTGGCTCCACACCCCTTCGCGCCGCACAATGGCCGGGCACTGCGTGTTGCGCGAAAGGACGACGGTCTTGGTCGTCAGGTCCAGCGACAGGATGGTCAAGTCGGCACGCACCTTGCCCTGGTACTGGGTAAACAGGTAGTCGTGGGCGGCACGCGCGGCTGCGCCATCCCTCACGCCCTCGCCCAGCAGCGATACCACCTTGCGCGCCACCATATTGCTAATGGCCTTGGCCCCGCGCCCGCTACTCTGCCCGTCCACCAGGACGAAGGACAGCCCCCCGCGCGGCCGCTCAATCATCTCCAGCGTGTCGCCGCTTTCGCGCGTGGCGTACTTGCCCACCTTCGCCGCGGCGACTCGCAACTCCAGGCCCACGTCAACGATCCCCATCGCGCCGCATCCTTTGCTGCTTGCCCACCACCCGCGCCGCCAACGCCAGGGCCTCCTCGCGGGTCGCAACCTTGCCCTCCGCCTGCGCCTCGCGGATGGCCTCCAACAGGGTGCCGATGATCGGCCCCTCGCCGAGGTTCAGCGCGGCCATCAGGTCCCGCCCGCTCACCACGGGCTGTGGCGACACGATGTGCGGCTCGCGCAGGCACGCCTGGAGACAGCGCCGCACGATGGCCTGCGCCGCCGGCCAGTTAGGGTCTTGCTCCACCGGCTGCGTGGCGAACAGGTCCGCCAAGAACAGCAGTGCCGCCGCCACCGCCCCGTCGCCCAGCGCCCGATGGAACCGATATAGCGCGCGGTTGGTAACGCTTCGCGTTCGCACAAGCGACAGCAGCCACATGTGCTCGCGTACCACGCCCGACACCAGCGACACCGCCGCGGCGCTGTAGCGCAGCCGTGTCAACGCCTGGGCTGCCATCTCCGCGCCCACCTGCGGATGGTTGTAAAATCGCACGCGGCCCTTGTCCTCCGTCCGCGTCGCGGGCTTGCCCACATCGTGCAGCGCCGCCGCCAGTTTCAGCAACACGAGCCGCGACTCGCCCGGCGCAACACTGACCGCCAGATATTCGGCCACATCCTGCCGCAGTGGGCCTAGCGCCGCCGCAAAATCCCCCCACGGCCCGCCGGTCTCCGCACCCGCCAGCGCATCCGCCAGGACCTCCACCGCCTCCACCGTTCGCAGGCTGTGCTCCAGGGCATCCCACCGGTGTGGCCACGGCTGGTCCATGCCCCGCAGACCTGCCAGTTCGGGCAGGAACACGTCCAGCAGGCCGAGACGGTCCATATCCCGCAAGCACGCGCCGAAGGTCGGCAGCGCCGCCATGCGGTTCACCTCGTCCCGCACCCGCTCCGACGCCACCTGCGCCAACAGCGGCGCATATGCTGCGACGGCCTGCTCCAACCCCGCGGCCGGCGTCAGGCCCAGTTCGTGGACAAACCGAACCACGCGCAGGGTCCGCACCGGATCATCCCGGAACACGTCGCCCGCCACAGGTCGCAGGACAGCCGCCGCCAAATCGGCCAGGCCGCCCGCCGGGTCCACAATGGCCTCGCGGCGTAGGTCGCCCAGGGGCATCGCCATCGCGTTGATGGTGAAGTCGCGGGCGCGGAGGTC
>JARYMK010000253.1 GCA_029907165.1 Anaerolineae bacterium | reverse complement strand
GGCGGCAATCCATTTGTCCAGCGCCTGGGTCGCGTGGAGCACCTCAAACCCAAGAGGCTCGCCCAGCCACCGCGGGTACTCGTGCGCCCACGTGTGGTAGCAGGACGGGCAGGTGGCGACCAGCCGCTTCGCCCCAGTGGCGCGGACGGCCTGGACGTTGTGGCGCGCCAGGTCCAGCGCCGCGTCGCCCATGCCCGCGATGTGCAGTGGGAAGCCGCAGCACCACTCGTCGCCGCCCAGCATGGTGAACCGCACACCGAGCCGCGTGAGGATGCCGACGAACGCCTGCGTTACGCCGTAAACCGCGGGGTAGAACGAGGACACGCATCCCGCGAAGTACACGACTTCCGCATCGCGGCGGCCCACGATGTCGCCCAGCGGGGCCTCTAGGTTCTCGCTCCAGACCATGCGCTGGGCATTGTCCTCGCCCACGATATTGCGCTTCTCGGCCAGCGTCGCGCGCAGGGTGTCAAACAGCGGCGGATACGCGCCCTGGGCCACCATCTCCCCGCGTATAGCGATCCAGATGTCGCGCGTCTCAATGTGCACGGGGCAGACCACCCTGCACCGCCCGCATAAGGTGCAGTCATACGTACCCCGCGAGAACAGGCGGATGTCGGCATCGGTCGGCGGGCGATGGCCGAACAGCCGTGCCAACAACCCGCCGTGCTGCCCCTTTGCGAACGAGCGGAATCGGGTCAATTTGGACAGCGGGGTGATTTCGTCCCGCTGGGCTTCGGCGAAGGTCGGGCATCCCTTGACGCACTCGCCGCAGCGGGTGCAAGCGTCCATTTGCATCAACTGCCAGGCGCTAAAGCGGGATAGATTCAGCGTGCTCATCGCGTCTCCTCCCGCCGAAGCGCGTTCACCGTCGCCACAATCGGCCCCATGACGGCGTGGAAGAACTTGCTGTAGGGCATGTACACAAGGAGCGCCATGAACGGCAAAACGTGGATGAAGAACAGGGCGAAATGCCACTGCTCCCACGCGAGACCCAACGGGCGCAACGCCTGGGCGAGGGGATAGCCGATGAATGACACGTGCCCCGCGGTTGGCGTTATGCCCTCGGCGAGGAGCCGCAGCGACTCGGTGGGATACCCCGTCAGCAGGCCGATGCCGAGGAGCGCCAACACCCATGTATCGTCGGCTTCGGTGCGCAACTGGGCGGGGCGCAGGACGTACCGGCGGATCACCAGCGCGAGCCAGCCCACCAGCAAGGGGATGCCCAGGGCCTCGTTGAGCAGCGCCATGATGGGCGTGTCTTTGTCCACCACGGCAAGCACGAAGGGGGTCTCTACCCCGAAGCCTCGGCGCAGGATTTCCTCAAAGAACCCTGTGAACGCGCTGAGGGCAAACAGGAGCAGGAACGCGATGGCGAACAGCGTATGCGCCGCCCACCGCCATTTGCTCTCGCGCAGGAGGGCACGGTGGAGCAGCCCATCGGCCAGCAGCGCACGGAGAACGCGCCCAAACCGCAGGTCAGGGAGCGCGCCATTAGCCGACGGCCCTCCCCGCCCGCGACGGTAGATGGCGACGTTGGCCGCCAAGCCCCACAGAAACAGCACCACCGTGGCGGCCATCAGAATCCAGAAAATCGTCAGGCGGTCCATGCGGCGGGCCGAAGGGTCATTCCTCAGGTTCTACGACGACGCGGATGGAGGCGGACACCGTGGGAGCGAGTTTGATGCGCACCTGATGCTCGCCCAATTCCTTGAGCGGCTCCTCCAGGTCAATCTTACGCTTGTCAAACTCCATGCCCATCTTGGCCGACAGGGCCTCGGCGATGTGAGCCGCGGTAACAGAGCCGTAGAGTTTGCCCGACTCGCCTGCCTTGGCCTTGAAGGTAAGGCTGACGGCCTCCAGTTCCTTGGCCAGCGCATCGGCCTCTTCCTCAATCCGCTGCTGCCTGCGCAGGGCGGCCTTGCGGATGGCCTCGGCCTGCTTCATGGCCTCCGGAGTTGCCGGAACGGCGAGTTTCTTGGGGAAAAGGAAGTTGCGCGCGTAGCCGTCGGCCACGTTCTTCACGGTGCCGGCCTTGCCGAGGTTGGGAACATCCTTGAGCAGCAGTACCTGCATGTTCAAGTGCCTCCTTAGAAGGAACAACAGGATGATGCCATCCGAGCAGTTCGGACAGCGCCCCCATCTTATACGAAGTCGGTGCAAAAATCAAACTCGTGTACTCGTTCAGTACCTTAGTGACACATCCTCCTTTCCCAGGATTCCATTGTGCACGAGGTACTGGAGTGGCG
>JARYMK010000252.1 GCA_029907165.1 Anaerolineae bacterium | reverse complement strand
CGGGCCACGCCCGATGCTGAAGCATTGGGCTAAATGGACAAAGCCCTGCGGGCTGTAGGGGCGTAGCACGCTACGCCCCTACATGCGGCGGGGGTTCAGTCCCGCGCGGCGCACCGCCCTCACCCTAGCCCTCTCCCACAGGGAGAGGGGATTGCGGCGCCTGGGCTAGCGCTCCTGCGGCCGCGTGAGGCCGTCCAGGACGTCCAGCACCAACTCGCGCAGGTCGCCGCGGTTGGGCAGCGTGCCCATCATCCCGTACATGGCGGCCGAGCGCCCCGCTGCCGACCCCGCGCTCTTGCCCAGCAGCGCCGACGCCCGCGCCATGAGGCTGCTCACCCACGCCTGGGGCAGCACCCGCGCGGCCGTGTCGGCCAGGCCCACCAGCAGCCGGTCGCGCACCTTGGCGGGCGTCAGCCGTCGCGCCGCGTCCGCCGCCTCGGCCAAGTCCCGCAGGAACGCATCGGCCACCTCCGCGTGCACCGGCATCACCGTTACGTGCAGGGTGGGCGGGAACTGCTGGCGGTCCAGGTGCCAGCCGCGCAGCGCCATCTCGTCGCCCACCTCGTAGATGTTCAGCGTGTCCGAAGCCAGCGCCATGATGCTCATGTGCGGCTCGCCCAGCACCCGCAGGCCGGGAATCGCCTCCACGCCCGCGCGGATTTTCCCGACGGTGTCCATGACCAGCGCCGCCAGCGCCAGGTAGCCCTCCTCGCCCAGGTAGTGCAGGATGGCCCACGCCGCCGCAATCGGCCCCGACGGGCGCGTGCCCGCCATCGTGGGCGAGGCGTAGATGCCGCCCGGCCAATCGGTGTAGGCGAAGAACTGGTGGCGGCGCAGGGCCGCGTCGCGGTACAGGATGACCGACGCCCCTTTGACACAATAGCCGTACTTGTGCAGGTCCGCCGAGATGGACGTAACGCCCGGCACACGGAAGTCAAAGTCGGGCACGGGGTAGCCCAACTTGCGGACGAAGGGCAGCATGAACCCGCCCACGCAGGCGTCCACGTGGAACAGGATGCCCCGCTCCTGGGCGATGGCGGCCATCTCGGCAATGGGGTCCACCACGCCGAAGGGATAGCACGGCGCGGAGCCGACCATGAGAATGGTGCGGGGCGTGATGGCTGCGCGTGCCGCTTCCACGTCGGCGCGGAAGTCGGGGCCGATGGCCGTGCGCACCGGCCGGACGTCAAAATAGTGCGCCGCCTTCTCAAAGGCCGGGTGGGCCGTCATCGGCAGGACCATCTCCGGCTCACGGATGTCGGGGCGGTGGACGCGCGCCCATTCCCGCGCCGTCTTCACCGCCAAGAGGATGCTCTCTGTCCCGCCGGATGTCATGTTGCCGACCGTCTGCGCATCGCCGCCCAGCAGGTCGGCGCTGATGGCTACCACTTCGGTCTCCATCTGGCGCAGGCTGGGGAACACCGACGGGTTGAGGCCGTTCTCGGAGAAGAACAGCAGCGCCGCCTCTTTCAGCACGTCGGTGATCTCCTCGCCGGCGTAGTAGATGAGGCTGAACAGGCGGCCGTCCTGCCACTTCACATCCCTCTCGCGCAGCGTCCGCATGGCGGCCAGGACTTCATCTTTGGGGATGCCCTTTTCGGGCAGGCGGTGGGGGTTTGCGGTCATGGGAATACCTCCTCTGCGCACTCAGCGTCTCGGCGGTGCGAACCGGTTCGGAGTCCCGACTCACGCCAGGCCGCGGTTGCGGAGCCGCGCCCGTTCCCACGCGGCGAAGTCCTCCGGCGGGTGGATGATTTCCGGCTCCGGCTTCAGGCGCAGGGACACGGCGTCCTCCGGGCAGCCGCTGGCGCACAGGCCGCACCCGATGCACCGCTCCAGATTCACCACGGCCACCGCGTCCCCGACGGCGATGGCTCCCACCTGGCAGCGGGTCTCGCAGATGCCGCAGCCGGTGCAGGCGTCCGCATCCACCACGGCGTAGTAGTTGGCGGCGGCCACCGAATCGGCCAGGCCGTACTCGGTGATGCCCCGCAGGATGCCGCAGCAGCACCCGCAGCAGTTGCACACGTAGTTGACGCCCTTCGCCACGTTGCTGACGGTGTGCACCAGCGCGGCCTCCTCGGCCATGTCCAGCAGGGCCAGCGCGCCTTCCAGCGACACGTCGTTCGGGTCTGGGGGCAGGGGGATGTCGTAGAACGCCAGGCAGGTGTGCAGCGGCTTGTCGCACCCCTTGCCGATGAGTTTCTGCTGGACGCGGCAGATGCAATCGCGCACGCGGAACGTCTTGGCGCCCACCAGCAGCGCCTTCACGTCATCGTAGGGCAGAATCCACTCGGTCTTGGCGGCTCCGCGCGCCGGCACGACGCGGTGCAGCGCAGGCTGGATGCCCATGAT
>JARYMK010000251.1 GCA_029907165.1 Anaerolineae bacterium | reverse complement strand
GACGGCGACGTCGTCGAGATCGGCCTCACCCGCTTCGTGTTCCACGAGCGGCCGGCAGCCGAGCGCCCTGGCGCGGCCGCTCCGCGCGACCGGGGGCGATGAGCGCCATGGTAGACGTCGTGCTCCTCTTCGGCCGCCTCGTCCTCGTCCCGCTGCTCCATGTACACCTGCATGAAGCCGGGGAACTTCACCCGCGAGCCGGTGGCCCGCAGGACGTAGGTCGCATTCGCATTCCCCACGGGCGAAACCCGGCTGTCCGCGGCGATGTCCACCGAGACCGTATCCAGCACCGCCGACGCCATCTGGCTGGCCAGGAACCGCTTCCAGATGAGGTCGTACAGGCGATACTGGTCGGACGTGAGGTACTGGCGAATCGCCGCCGGCTCGCGGAACACCGATGTGGGGCGGATGGCCTCGTGGGCTTCCTGCGCGCCTTTGGTCTTGGTCTTGTACGTCCAGGGTTTGGGCGGCACGTACGGGGAGCCGAACTTCTTGCCGATGTAGTCCAGCGCCTCCCGCTGGGCGACCTCGGCCACGTTGGTGGAGTCGGTGCGCATGTAGGTGATGAGGCCCACACTGCCCTCGTCGCCGATGGGCAGACCTTCGTACAACTGCTGCGCCACGGCCATGGTGCGCTTGGGCGAGAAATGCAACCGCCGCGATGCCTCCTGCTGGAGCGTGCTGGTGATGAATGGTGGGGCCGGGCTGCGCCGCACCTCCTTCTCGCGCACGTCCAGGACGGCGTACAGCGACCGCTCCAGGTCCTCCTTGAGGGCCAGCGCCTCCTCGCCTCGGTGGCACTCAAACTTCTCGCCGCGCACCTTGACCAGCGCGGCGCGGAACGGCCGGTCATCGCCCCGCTTCTTCGCCGCCTCGGGCTTCTTGGCCAGTTCCACGTCCACCGACCAGTACTCCTCGGGCACGAAGGCCTGAATCTCGCGCTCGCGCTCCACCACCAGCCGCACAGCCACCGACTGCACCCGCCCTGCCGACAGGCGGTTGCGCCCCAGGTTCTCGCGCAGGAGCGGGCTCAACGTGTAGCCCACGATGCGGTCCAGGATGCGCCGCGTCTGCTGCGCGTTCACCAGGTCCTGGTTGATGCCCGGCGGGTGGCTGAAGGATTCCTCTATGGCGGGCTTGGTAATCTCGTGGAACACCACGCGATAGACCGGCTTGCCCCGGATGCTGCTGCCCAGCGTCTCCTTCAGGTGCCACGAAATGGCCTCGCCTTCGCGGTCGGGGTCGGTGGCCAGGTAGATTTCCGCAGCGGCAGCCGCTTCCTTCTTGAGTTCCTTGACCACCTCGGCCTTCTTGGCCGGAATCACGTAGCGCGGCTTGAAGTTGTTCTCCAGGTCCACACCCATGCGGTTCATGGGCAGGTCGCGGATATGTCCGACCGAGGGCTTCACCTTGTACCCTTTGCCCAGGAACTTGCCGACGGTGCGGGCCTTGGCTGGCGACTCCACGATAACCAGTTTGCCTTCGCCCTTCGGCTCGGCGGCGTCGGCGGGCAGGGCATCGTGCGCCTCGGTTCGGCCAAGCCGCGTGAGGGTCGTCCCACAGACCGCGCACTGGCCGCGGGTCGCCGCGCGCCCGTTGGCCAGGAAGATCGGCTCTGCGTTGACCATTTCGCGCTGCGTCTTGCACTTCACACAATAGGCTTCCATGCCATGCGCCTCTCTTTGCGTAGTCTAGAGGTACTGTCGCTTGTTCGCCTTGCGGAGCATCTCCACAAGGGCCTTCACGTCCTGCGCGCGATCCTTCGGGCACACCAGCACCACATCGTCGGTATCCACAATCACCATATCCCTCAGCCCGATGGCCGCGACCAGCCGCTTGCCGCCCCAGATGAGGGTGTCGGTTGTGTCCAGCACGACGTGCTCGCCCAGGATCACATTGCCCGCGCCGTCCGCCTGGATGACCTCGGCGACGGCTTTCCACGACCCCACATCGTTCCAGCCGACGGAGATGGGGATGACGACGACGCGCCGCGCCCTCTCCATGATCCCTACGTCCACGGTTACCGGCTGAATCGTGGGCCACACCCGCTCCAGGACGGCGCACGCGTCGGGCGAGTCCAGCGCGCAGTCAATCTCGTCCAGCGCCGTGCTCAAGTCTGGCAGCAGATTCCGCATCTCATCCAGGATGCGGGAAATCTGCCACACGAAGATGCCGCTGTTCCAGTAGTACCGGCCCGACTCCACGAATTGGCGCGCCCGCTCGGCGTCGGGCTTCTCCGTGAACTGCACCACGTGGAAAGCCGGCATCGCAGGCGCGTCGTCCACCGGCTCGCCGCGCTCTATGTAGCCGAAGCCGGTCTCGGCCCATCGCGGGGTAATGCCCAGCGTGGCGATGTACCCCTTCTCGGCCAGGGCCACCGCCGACTGCAGCGCCG
>JARYMK010000250.1 GCA_029907165.1 Anaerolineae bacterium | reverse complement strand
TGAGGGGCAGGCTGCGCGGCGGAAAGCGCGAGAGACTCGCGCGCCAGGCGCTGAAGGCTAGCCCGACCGTGCCGACGCATGCGTGCTCCTCGCCGAGTAGCCCGCGCGGAACATAGAGAGGAAAGAAACCTCTACAAATTCGGCGTCTGGGCAGGCAAGCGCGCGTTGGGCCCGGAGGTGTTCGCGGAAAACGCGGCGCACTTCTAGGGCAGCCTCAAGACCTGCCCATGCAAACGGACACACAACAGAACCGCGAGGAGACTCGCGGTTCGTGCTTTGTTTGGGGAGCGGGTATCGGCTGTGGGATGCTGCCGCGGACATGGCCGTGGACGCGCCTTCCCCTCAGGCCTCTGCCGCGCAACAGCGGTTCATGCCTTCCCGCTGATGCGGAGCGCGCCGGTGGGGCAAACTGAGGCGCACAGTCCGCAGGAGCGGCAGAGGGTGCGGTCGCGCATCATGCGCTTGTCGTCCACGCCTAGCGCCCCGTAGGCGCACACCGCGACGCATCGTCCGCATTCGGTGCAGGTCTCAGGGTTGTAGGCGAATTCCAGCGGGCGCGAGTCCTCGCCCGCGCTTAGGTATGGGAGAGCGGCGCCCCGGAGTTCGCTGAGCGACGCGATGCCGTGCGACTCCAGCCACTCATCTAGCCGCTTCAAGGTCTTGCCAATCCAGCCTGGGCCGTGCAACAAGGGCGCGGTATGCGCCTGAACTGCGGTTGCGCCAGCCATTACCATCTCCACGATGTCTTCGGCCTTTGCGATGCCGCCCACGCCGAGAATCGGCACGTCCCAGCGCAGAGCGATCTCGGCCACGACGCGAATGGCGATGGGCTTGATCGCAGCGCCTGAAAGCCAGCCAAATCCCCAGGGGCCTGCCAATCGGGGCCGCCGGGTCTCTATGTCTATAGCCAGGGCGGGGCCGATGGAATCAATGGCGGTGATTCCGTCCGCGCCGGCCCGGAGACATGCCTCTACGGTCTCCAGCAGGTCGGGCCAGTTGGCGCTGACCTTGGCGAACACCGGCACCCCCGCGGACGCCTTCGCGACGCGGACCGCAGGGGCCATGTCCGCGCTCTGGTACGAAACCACCTCCAGCATGTGGGCTCCGGCCTCGGCCAGGGGGGCGGCCAAAACCTGCACGTCGGCGGCGGTATGGCCCACGCTGGCGATGATGACGCCGCCTCCCGCATCTCGCAGGGCGGGAATCTCCTCGTGAAGCCACTGCTCGGCGGGCAAATCTGACCATTTCTCGCTGTTCAACAGGTTCCCCACAGCGTCGGCCCGGGCGATGTGGGGAGTGGGGTTCACGGCGGGGTGCAGGGTGATGGTCTTGGTAACCGCGCCGCTAGCGCCTTGACGCCACGCTTTCAAGATTGCCTCTGCGTTGAAGGTCAGAGGCCCCGAGGAGATGATAAGGGGGTTGCGAAACACTACGCCTGCGATACGGGCTTGCAGATCAGCCACCGGCTTTCTCCCAAAGACGTTGTGCCGCTTCCTCGCACCGCGTGCGGACGCTGGCAGCATCCACGCGCAGGACCTTGCCATCGCGCTTGAGCCATTGGCCTGCCACCATCACATCGGAGACGTCCTTGGCGCTCCGCCAGAGCAGCAGTTGATCCAGCAGGTTGTGGGGGGCCGCGGGCGTGGGCAGGTCAGTTCGTATGGCGATCAGGTCGGCGGCCCAGCCAGGCTCCAGTCGGCCCACGTGCCCCAGCCCCAGCGCTCGCGCGCCGTTTTCCGTGGCCATCTTCCAGACGACGGCCGCAGGCATGGTCGTGGGGTCTTGCAGCCGCGCCTTGTGCATCAGGAACGCACCGCGCATGACCTCAAAGAAATCATTGACGTATCCGTCTGTGCCGAGGGCAACCAATACGCCCTGGGCGAGCATCTCGGGCACGGGCGAGAAGCCGCCTCCCACCTCGCAATTGCTCAGGGGCATGTGCGAGACCGCCACACCAGCCCGCGCCAGGATTTCAATCTCGCGGGGGGACATCTGCACGCACTGGGAAGCCAACACCTCAGGGCCCAGCACCCCCCAATCCTCATAGACCTCCACCGTCCGTTTGCCATAGGTTCGCAGGCAGAATTCGGGCTCGTAAGTGCCTTCGGACAAATGCATGTGGATTCTCGCGTCCAACTCGTGGGCAAGGTCAAAGGCGCGGCGGATGAAGGCGGGCGAACAGGTGAACGTGGTGTGGAAGCACATCATGCCTTGGACAAGCGGGGACTTGCCTTTGCGGTTGCGGATGAAACTCGCGTTTTCCCGCAGACCTTCCAGGCCGTTGGCTGCGCCCTTGCGCTCGGTGGCCTCAAAGGAGAGAATGCCGCGCAACCCCCATCGTTCCACGATCTCTGCTTCTACATCCAGGGCGCCGGGTATGGCGTTGGGGGCCTCCAGGCAGTCGTAGAACGCCGTGATGCCGTGGCTCGCCATCTCGTAGCAGGCCCAGTCGGTTGCCGCCGCGATGAGGTCATGGGTCAGCGCGTCTTCCACCAGAGGCCACCAGAACTCCTCCAGAAACGGCCAG